>NZ_CAAAFS010000025.1:0-31752 GCF_900634755.1 Protofrankia symbiont of Coriaria myrtifolia | reverse complement strand
GGACACTAGCCTGCCGCTCATATTGGATGTGCCGGTCATAACCATGGGCGACGGACCAGGATGCGCAGGATGTGGAGGTGCCGCACGATGTCGTGCGATGCCGCCATGGCTGTGGGCCGCCGTCACGGCAGTCTCGGCAGGAACCACGACAGACGCGGTAACCGCCGCGCGTCGGGCCACCGCACTGTGCAACATGCGCCGAGGCACGCAGCGCGGCTTGTACCCAGGCGCGCAGCGCGACATGCGCCCAGGTGGGCGTTCCCGCCGCTCTCCCGTGCCCGTCTGGAACACCGTAACAGCAGCAGTCTGGCCCTGCAGGCACTGATCCTCGCGATGACCGTCGCGGCGGCCGGGCCGGTCGCGACGTTGTTCAGGGACACGGATCCCACGGGAGCCACCCGAGAACTCAACCCGATCATCACTGTGAACAACAGCAACCTCGGGGACACGCTCCTCGCGGGCGCCCGCTGCCATCCCGACGCGCCCCCCGGCGTTCAGGGGGCGTTCCACGTCGGGTTTGCGACCCGGGCGGTCTCGTGCCCGATCGCGCAGCCCTCCCTGCCGATCAGCCGGGCGGTCCTGGCCCCGAACGCGGGAAGAACGACCACCACCCCTGTCCCCGCGCCGCCTTCCGGAACACCGGCAGCGGGGACAGGCCCTGGTAACGGCGGTGGCGGTCTCCCCGTCGCGGCATCCACGAAGACACCGCAGCCCCCACCGGTGGGCCTCCTGACCGCCGGCCTGCGGGGACCCGTCGCGGCGACCCGCAAGGCGAACAAAACGGAGATCCTCGTCGGCGTCGGCGCCGATCGCTGAATCGTCGACTCCGATCACCAGTCGACAATCACCACGCCGGTGCTGGCGGGAACCCGACCGCGCGGCGGACGGCCAGCTGCCGTCACCGTTAGAATACGCAAGGAATGAGTGCGGGAGCAGCACACCGGGAAGCAGCACACCGGGAAGCACGGAAGCGCCGCCCTGGGAAACACAGCGCCAGGAAGCAGCGCGCCGACCACCGACATGAACCATCGGGAACATGAACCGGTCGAGGATATGAACCATGACACCGGGGGGCAGCCATGGGGCCGGTCCGTATCCGGAGTATGACGTCGGGCGTGGTGTCACTGCTCTTCGTCGTCGCCCTCTGCCTTACGGTCACGTCATGCTCGGCCGACTCGACGCATGACGACCGTGAACAGGACGGTGGCGGTTCAACGAGAACCAGCCCGACAGTCGTGTCCGTGACCGGCGGTACGGTCCGCGGCGCACACACCGCCCTGGGCACGTCCTTCTATGGAATTCCGTACGCGGCACCACCGGTCGGTGACCAACGGTGGCGGTCACCCCAGCCCGTCGTGCCCTGGCCGGGTATCCGGAATGCCACGAAGAAAGCGCATCCCTGTCTTCAGGGCAGTCCGGACGACGGTGGCCTGGGCGAACAGTCCGACGAGGACTGCCTCTTCGTCAACGTTCACGTCCCCGCCACGGAGACCAACGGCGGCACGGACGGCGGCCCGACCGGCAGCCCCGGCCCGAACGGCGACATAGGCGGCGAGGCCGGCAACGACCGGGCGGGCGATGGCCGGCTACCGGTGATGTTCTGGATCCACGGCGGCGGTTTTGTCGGCGGCTCCGCGAACGAATACGACGGAAGCCTGCTCGCCGCCGCAGGCAGGGTGATTGTCGTCTCGGTCGAATACCGCCTGGGAATTCTGGGATATCTGGCGCTGCCCTCGCTCAACGCCGAGGGTGGGCAGTCCGGGAACAGCCAGTCCGAGAACGGGCGGCCACAGCCGGGTGACTCCGGAACATACGCGGTTCAGGACATCACAGCCGCGCTGCGCTGGGTCCGCGACAACATCGCCGCGTTCCACGGCGACCCCGGCAACGTGACGGTCTTCGGCGAGTCGGCCGGGGCGATCAGTACCTGCGCGCTGCTTGCCTCCCCGCCCGCGGCCGGCCTGTTCCATCGCGCGATCGTGCAGAGCGGCCCGTGCTCATGGCCGTTCCTGGCGATGCCGGATGCCGAGCGGACCGGGACCGACGCCGCGCGCAGACTCGGCTGCGCCGACCCCGCCCGGGCAGCGGCCTGCATGCGTGCGCTACCCGCCCGGGACGTGCTCGCCGCGGCCGACCAGCAGACCGACATCCTCAACCCGTTCCCGTGGGCGCCCGTGACAGGTGGGCGGACACTGCCGGCACCGCTGTCCACGGCCATTGCCACCGGCACCTTCGCGAAAGTGCCGGTCATCATCGGGACGGTGAAGGACGAGGGCCGCATTTTCACCGAGCCCTGGAGCGACCGGGCCGGGAGGCTCACCGACCAACAGGTGAACGAAATCCTCGACCAGCATTTCCACGACAGGATCGGCGCCGTCCTCAGGGATTATCCGCCAGGTTCGGCGCCGCCGACCGAACGGCTCGCCCGCGTCATCACCGACGCGCTGTTCACCTGCCCGAGCGTGACCTCGGCGTCCATGCTGACGCGGGCCGGTGTATCGGTCTTCTCCTACGAGTTCGACCTGCCCGGCAGCGCCCCGTACGTTCCGGACACACTCCCCGGTGCCTCGCACGGATGGGAACTCGGCTACCTGATCCCGGACGCCGACCGGCAGTGGCCCGGCAAGGCCCACCGGGAACTGTCCGCCACGATGATCACATACTGGACGAGGTTCGCGGCCACCGGCAACCCGAACACGCCGCCGGCCGGAGCGGCAGACGGGAGGAACGGCGTGGGCGCGGCCGGCCGGACGCTCCCCACGACGTCGCCGCCCACCTGGCCGGTCCGCACCACCGAGCAGGCACAGACGCTGACGATCACACCCGGTGACATCCATCCGATCAGCACGCTCGCCGACGACCATCACTGCGCAACCTGGCAGCGGTGAGCGGAGCCGGCTGCCGGCTGCCGGTTTCCGCCGGCTTCTGCCCATCCCGTCTGGATGGGACCCTGGACGGACATACCGCTCCCAGGCGAAGGCGGAAGGAGACATCGATGGTCGACGCCCACGCAGCCGTGGACGGATTCCTGCCGAGCGGCCAGGCCCTTCCCTTCACCAACAACTTCCCCAGGCAGCCCGTCCTGAAGATCAGGATTCCGGGTGTCGGCCGGCTGCCGATCGGGGATGCCAGCCGCGGGCTGTGCGGGGGCATGGTCTACACCACTCGCGATCTTTTCGAGGCGAAGCTGCCGCCGCCCACGTCGAAGGACGTGCCGCCGCCCGACTCGCCGCTGTACCGCTACCTCTCCCGCCGGCTGTTCGACAGCTTCGACATCCCGCGTGGCGTCGCCCGCTACTACCGGCTCATGTCCACCCTGGACGCGGACACCACCCGGTCGTCACTGACGCTGCGCGGCGCCGGGCGGATCACCGTTGTGGACGAGTGGCCACGGGTGCGCCTCGACCTCGACCGCGGCGTGCTGTCCCCGCTCGGCATCATCACAGTGCGCTCCTACAACCCCTTCCAGCTTGGCTACAACCACCAGGTGCTCGCCTATGCCTACAAGCAACGCCAGACCGCGGTCACGCTGCGGGTCTACGACCCGAACACACCGCTGGAGCGGGCCGACACCGTGACGATGTCGTTCGACGTCACGTACCCGAGCGGCCCAGTGCCGATCACACACAACCTGGCCATCGGCGGACGCCCGGTCCGGGCGTTCTTCCGCACCCGGTACCGCCGGGTGGACCCACGGCCCGCGCTCACGGCCACCTGACTCCACCGGAGCCGGACACACGGCCGGCCCCCACCCGAACAAACAGCCTGACCGCCCCGGCTCGCCTCGTCTCGCCCGGCTCGCCTCACGCCGGTCCGGCGAGCCGCGGACGGAAGCGGTTTGTCGTCACAGCCCACCGTCCCCTATGCTCAGCATGCCGTACCGACGGCAGACGTTGCCGCGTCCGAGCTGTGAGCCCAGCCCGATCGTTGCCACCCGCCCCCATCGTCTAGCGGCCTAGGACATCGCCCTTTCAAGGCGGTAGCACGGGTTCGAATCCCGTTGGGGGCACCACCCAGACCCGTTTATGGTCATTTTCTTCGACTACTGTTGGTCAACTCGTTATCTCAGGCGAGTTCGACTTGCCGGCCCAGGGAAGCCAGCGGTGAGCCGGGGCCCAGCCAGACCAGCCCTACCATCAAGATGATCATTTGTGTTGTGCTGGGACGTGCCGGGACCGGGTAGGGCCGTACGTCGGCGCTGTGATCAGGCTGCCGCGGGTACACCGCTGATCTCCTTCCAGGTCCTGAAACGGGCGGTCATCTCGGCGCGGTACCCGGCAGCGGTGAGCGGTGACACCGGGGCCGGAACTGCGGCGAGATCGCACTGAACACCGACAGGAACTTCTGCGCGGCTCCGGGCGGGCGGAAGCCTTTCCTGGCACGTTCCCGCCGGCGGGTGGGCGGTGGGAGTTCTCCGCCCGGTTGTTCAGGGACTTCGAGCATCGGTGCGCCACCGAGCGCATGATCGCCCGGTGCGCGGCACCGTAGCTGCGCAGCTGGTCGGTGACCAGCACCCTCGGTGTGCGGCACTGGCGCTTGAGCGGTTTGCGGAAGAACTGCTTGGCCGCCTTCGCGTCACGTCGAGACTGGACCAGGATGTCCAGGGCGTTGCCGTCCTGGTCGACCGCCCGCCACGGGTACTTCCACCTACCGTTGATCTTTATGAAGACCTCGTCGAGGTGCCACGTGCGCCGGCCTGGGGCTTGCGGCGGCGCAGCTCGTGGGCGTAGGTGGGCCCGAATTTCGCACACCGCTGCCGGACCGTCTCATGGGAGACGATCACCCCGCGAGCAAGCATGAGTTCTTCGACTTCGCGGAAGCTCAGCGGGAAGCGGTGGTACAGCCACACGCAGTGGCTGATGATCTCTGTCGGGTACCGGCAGCCTTGTATGACGGCATTCCGGCTTCCACGAGCAGTCCCTCCCGACGAACAACCAGAAGATCATTTTCAGGCTGTCAGGCCAAGTTGACAGTGCCGTTCGAACGGCACTGTTGCATTCGCCGATCGCAGCCGATCCTCACCGCGGATCTTCCCACCAGACGCGCTCATGTACCCCGATCAGTGGGGCTATCGGCCGCCCGGAGTCGCGTTGATGAGCCTCGGCGCCGGAAGACTTGCGGCCAAGATCCGCCGGTGCACGCGCATGCAACGGTGCCGGCTGCCTTCGCCGAGCTCTCCCTGACGGTCTGATCACCGGTTCGGCGGGGGCTGTCCTGCCTTGACTTCGCTGAACCGGTGATCAGATCCCGCTGGGTTACGCCCAGACCTGACGCAGCAGCCAGAGGCTCTTGGGGGTACCCGAGCCCTGGACGAAGACGTACAGGAGGTTCTCGCTGTTGGCGATCACCGCTTGGGGGTGGACGTCGCCGATGACGCCGCCGAGGTTCTGGAAGTCGAAGTAGGTGGGCTGGTTCTCCGTCTGCTGCACCGCGACCCACAGAGCCTTCTCGTTCGCCCCCTTCACGAAGGCGTGCACGCGGCCGTCCTGGCCGAGGAAGGCGGTGGGCTCGCCGAGGATCTGGCCCCTGAGGGATACCGAGGTCTCGAAGCTGTCGTAGTCAGAGCGCTGGCCGACCCGCCAGGCGGCGCCGTCCGAGCCACGGTAGAAGATCTGTACGTGCGCGGACGCGTCCAGCGTCACGGTGGGCCGGCTGGTCACGCCGGTGGTCTCGCTGCTGAACGCCTCCCAGGCGTCGGCGGAGTTCCACGATTTCTGCTGGATGGTGTAAAGGGTGTCGCTGCCGCCCTTGACCGCCACCACGATGCGGCCGGAGCCGTCCAGGGCGGGTGAGGGGGTGGCGTAGATGGCGCCGCCCAGCGAGGCGGGCGGGGTGTACTGCTCATACAGCAGGCCCTGGTTGTGGATGTACCACAGGGCGTCGTCGCTGCCCCGGAAGAAGACCTGGATGCGGCCGTCGGCGTTCAGCGCGGCGGCGGGATCGCCGCCGACGTTCGAGATGAGATCCACCGGGGCGCCGAAGCCGCCGTTGATGGCGTTCTGGGTGATGACCTCGATGTGGTTGTCCGGGGTGCGGTAGAAGACGCGGATCTTTCCGTCCTTGCCGCGGATGGCGTTGGGCGCACCGGCCACCCGGGAGCCGGGGTGCTGCATCCACCCGGCCCAGGCGCGGTCGCGCTGCTCGTACCTGCTCCACAAGGTGTTGCTGCCGCCCTGGACGAACACGGACACCCGGTTGTCGGCGTTGAGGACGGCGGAGGGCACGTCGACGAAGCTGCCCTCCAGGTTGATCCAGGTGCCCCAGTTCGTGCCCGGTGTGGTGGAGATCGCCATGCCAGCCTCCTGGTCTACGAGCGTGCCGATCGCGGCGCATGGTCGCTCTGCGTGGTCACAAAGCGTCATTGCGCTGCATTATCGCTCTGAGTGGTCGAACCAGCCGGGAACGTATCAGGGATACGGGGGAATAGGAATACTCCGGACAGGAACGGTCCGGTTACCAGCGGATGGCAGGAAGCGCCCGCTTGCGCCGCATCCTGCCGAGGTCCGAACTCGGGCGACGTACCTGTGGGTGCCGATTAATCATCCGGCCTGGTCAGCCCGCATGTCAGTACTGGTGGAGGGTTCCCTCCACCAGCCGATCTTGTCGGTGGATCTCCAGGTTCCCGATCTGCTCCGGTTCGGGTGGTGGGCGGAGCGTGGCTGCTTGTCCGAGGGGTCGGTGAGGCCGATGCCCGTTGTAGAACATCTCGAACTCACGCAACGTATGCAGGAGGTGAAGGCTGGGATCACCGCGTGGAAGACCCGTGGAGCCGATCGTCGGGGCTGTCCGGGAGATGGAGGAAGACGGTGTCCACTGTGAAGAAGTCGCAGGCGAGGACTCCGGAGGCCTGTGTGCGTAGGAACGTGCGCCAGGATGTGCCGGCCCGTCGGGGTGCGGGGTCGATACCGGCGCGGTGCAGGATCCGCCAGAGGGACTGACACCGTGAGGCGACGTCGGTCTGCGCCTGGAGTCCGTTTTTATACAGACCTTGAGGTCGGGTGGCCCAGGGGAATCTCACCCCTGGGCCACCCGACCCGAGGATGTGACTGAAAAGAAGAAGGGGCGGCTCATGTCCGACAAGCCGACCAACCCGGACAACCTGCAGAAACTCCGGGAGAAGGCCGAAAAAATCGCCGAAACTCACGGCGACAAGATCGCCGAAGGGCTGGAGAAGGTCGGCGACCTCATCGACGAGAAAACCGGCGGCAAACACGGCGAGAAAATCGACACCGGCGTCGACAAGGCCCAGGACTTCATCAGAAAACTTGGCGACAGGAACAACTGAGCGTCGGGGCGGCTGGCACTCCCACCCAGCCGGTCGCCCCACCCGGCGTCGGTCCCACAGCGAACACAACACCGGGTCATTCGCACCCGACCGATCCGCCCGGACTTCCCGTGCGGATTCTTTGCTTCCTTTGCTGGATGCGGGGCGCGGGTTCCGAACGGTCACCAGATGGTCATGATTCGGTTACTTATGACTACATGGCCGACGCTTTAGTTGAGCATCACCGGAGGCATGATCACTATGGCCGCCCGGCCGGGCAGCAGGTAAGGACGCAGGGCGGGCGGTATGGGGCGCCGGCCCGCCGGACCGCCCTGTTCGAGCCAGGTGGCGAGCGCGCGCAGCATCCCGGGCGGGCTGAGGGGCCCGAGCCAGCGTGGCGGGCCCACCATTCCGTTCCAGCCGCGACGTGGGTACACACAGGCGAACCGTCCCGCCGCTGCCGCGGAGGAGCGGGACCCGGCCGGCGGCCCCCAGGTCCGGTGATAGGCCGTGGGCAGGACGCTCCGGTCGCGGAGCACAACGAGAATTCCGCCCGCCGAGCGTCCGACGGCGTCCCGCAGCACCTCCACCGGATCCCCGCCGGAAGCCGTGCCGTTGCCGATGCCGCCGGTGACCCCGGCGCCTTCAGTGGCCCCAGCACCTCCAGCGGCCCCGGCGCCTCCAGTGGCATCGGCATCGGTCACGTCATGGGCAGCGTCGACGGTGACGTCGAAACCGTCCGCGTCGGACCAT
This sequence comes from Protofrankia symbiont of Coriaria myrtifolia, assembly GCF_900634755.1. Classification (NCBI taxonomy): domain Bacteria; kingdom Bacillati; phylum Actinomycetota; class Actinomycetes; order Frankiales; family Frankiaceae; genus Protofrankia; species Protofrankia symbiont of Coriaria myrtifolia. The sequence goes on along the minus strand of NZ_CAAAFS010000025.1, from coordinate 23,735 downwards.
GCCTCCGTGCCCTGCCGGCCGCGACCATCACCGTGGTTTCCAGCGTCCATCAGGTCACCTGACCGGGCTGGCATACGGCAGCAACGCCATCTCCCGCGCGTTCTTGATCGCGCGGGAGACCTCCCGCTGCTACTGTGACGTGAGCCCGGTGACCCGTCGGGAACGGATCTTGCCACGGTCCGAGATGAACTGGCGGAGCAGTACGACGTCCTTGTAGTCGACGTAGGTGATTCCCCGCTCCACCAGGATGTTGGTCTTCTTCCGACGAATGGCCCGGGGGGAGGTTCGTCGAGGCATCGGGAGCTCCTGGGTCTATTCGGGACGGGTCGGCCGGCCGGCGTACAGGCCGCAGTGCGCGCAGGCCCGATGGGGCAGGGTGCGCAGCTTCCTGGGGCATCCGCACGGGACGAGCGTGGGTGGCTGGGCCTTCCACCGGGCCCGGCGGGTACGGGTGTTGGACCGTGAGGTCCGCCGTTTCGGAACGGCCATCAGCGTTCCCCTCCGGTGGACGACGGACGGCCCGCTACGGGCGGCGGACCGCTCGGGGCCGGCCTCACCAGCTCGACTTCCGGATCCCGGGCAGCTGGCCGGCGTGCGCCATCTCTCGGAACCTGATCCGGGAGATGCCGAACCTCGACAGGACACCGCGCGGGCGCCCGTCCGCCTGGTCGCGGTTACGCAGCCGGGTGGCGCTGGCGTCCCGCGGCTGGCGGCGCAGTTCGGCGATCGCGGCCTCCCGCTCGACCGCCGGCGTCCCGGGGCGCCTGATGATCTCCTTCAGTTCGGCGCGCCGCACGGCATGTCGTGCCACGATCTCGCGCCGTCGCGCGTCCGCGACAATCTTCGACTTTTTCGCCACGGGCGGTCAGCGCTCCTCACGGAAGACAACGTGCCGCCGGATGACCGGGTCGTACTTCTTCAGCGTGAGCCGGTCCGGGTCGTTACGGCGGTTCTTGGTGGTGATGTAGGTGTATCCGGTGCCGGCCGTGGACCTCAGTTTGATCTTTGGCCGCAGCTCGTTACGGGCCATCAGACCTTCACCCCGCGGGCGCGCAGCTCCCGGACCACTGCCTCGATGCCCCGCCGGTCCACCGTTTTGATCCCCTTCGCCGAGAGGGTGAGGGTGAGGGTGACCCGACGGTTCTCACCGGGAAGCCAGTAGGTCTTCTTCTGGATGTTCGGGTCCCACCGGCGCCGGGTTCGCCGGTGCGAGTGGCTGACCCGCATCCCGAAACCCGGCTTCCGGCCGGTCACCTGGCAGCGCGCGGACATACACGTTCTCCTGGTCTGCGGACGGCTGGCGGCCGCCATGGCCGCCGCTCGAACGGCCCCGTCGCCCGCCAGTGGCGCAGCAGGCAGATGCGGTCCAAGCGGGCCAACGGAGATGACAGAGATGACATGGACGACGTGGTCCCGCGGGCGAGGACCCGCGGGACGAGGGGACGGACGGCATGGTCGACGCCCTCGGGCCAGATGTTGATCCCACCCGGGGAACACGAACCGTTTCCAGACGACAGATCCATCACGCCCCTTCCTCACCTCAGACGATAACCAAAACCGTTTTCATTTATGAGTGACATGAGTCACATTTTTATGATCGCGAATCATTCTCATGATCGAAAACAGGACATATCGCTGGACGATCCGGACGTCCTGGGCAATCCATGTCCCTGGACGCCGCAGCTTCGTCCCTGGACGCCGCGGCCTTGCCGGATCCGGGCCGGGGCCCGCGAGCAGGGGCCAAGGCCCCCTCCGGACACCTACCTGGCCGAGCCACGCGAGCGTGCGGTCCGCGCGCTTTTCGCGGCCCGGGCAATGCCCATGTCAGTGCCCATGCCAGTGCGCCTCGGGCGCCGGCCCGCTGCAGCCGGCGCCCGAGGCGCATTCATGAATCAGCCGAACGGATCAGCTGAAGCCGACTATGAGTCCCCACACCACGACGATCCAGCCGTGGAAGGCGAGCTTCAGCGCGAACGGAGCGTGCCCGAGCTCCATGAAGTGCATGCCGACGAGGTGGAGCTTCGCCGCGACGACAGTCATGATGAATGCTGTCGTGGCGACGCCGCGGGCGCTTTCGGACTCGGCGAACCACGACGAGCCGGCCGTCAGCAGCAGGAGCCCGACGAACACCAGCCGGACCAGCCGGCCCTGGGTCACCGCGCGCAGGCGCGAACTCAGATGAGGTAGAGCAGCGGGAACAGGACGATCCATAGTATGTCCACCATGTGCCAGTAGGACGCGCACGCCTCGACCGTCGTGGTCTTCGGATGGCGTGCCGGGTTTCTCGTCATCTTCCGCAGAAATGCGAGCACACACATACCGACGGCGACGTGGAGAGCGTGTATTCCGGTCAGTACGTAGTAGTACATGTAGAACGCGTCCGTCACGGGGGAAATACCGGCGTGCAGCTTCTCGCTGTATTCCAGGACTTTTCCGCCCATGAATCCAAGGCCGCAGAGCAGCCCCAGCGTGAAGAACTTCGACGCCCGGCCGAACCCGCCGGCCCGGACCGCCTGGACAGCCTGCACGACGAACAACGAGCTCGCCAGGAGAATTATCGTGTTGACGAGCCCGATCGTGATGTTCAGATGCTGCTGTGACCGGGCGAACAGCTCCCGGTCACCAGCACGAGCGTCCATGAAGATCGCAAAGAACACTCCGAACATCGACATCTCGCCGAGGACGAGAACCCAGACGCCAACCTCACCGGGCACGTGTGGGGCACGGCTGCCCTCACCGGGCACAGGTGGGACATGGCCGTCCTCACCAGGCGCACGCGGGGCGTGGCCCCGCGGCTCGGGAGCCTCGACCCGGGTGCCCGACGACGGCGGGTACGCCGACGTCGACCGTTCAACCCGCATGCACGCCCGAGGTGTTCTCAAGCCGCCGTGTCTGCTCCTCGACCGTCCCGCGATAGGTGGCCCAGGCCATCACGAGCAGCCACACGCCGAATATGAACAGCGGAATCCAGAACACCAGCACGCCGTGGTAGGCGAACGGCCCCGTCTTGAAGAACAGCATCAGGATCACCGCCAGGAAGAGGAAGCACTCCAGCAGGTTGAAGTAGGCCACCCAGCGTGGGAAGACCGGTTTCGGCCCGGCGTCCAGCAGCACCGCCAGCGCGATGGCGCCGCTCTGCAGGACGAACGGCATGAACGGCAGGAACAGCAGGATCCAGCCCAGGTCGTGCAGTGTCTGCGTCGTCTCGGGGCTGCGCTCCGGGCGGAACGAGGCGGCCGCCAGGACGAGCATCGGCACCCACAGGAACTGCCAGGCCGCCAGCCCGGAACCGAACTGCAGGTAGGCCAGGGTCTTCTGTTCAGGACGAATACGTAACATCTGGCGCAGGATCACCGTGATCAGCGGACCCCAGACCATGAATCCGATCAACGTCAGAATGATCCCGAAACGGATGAGATTCGTGTTGTCCCGGTAGAACTCGGCGACCTCCTCAGCGGACCAGTTGGCGGGCACCGCCGGAATGTAGCCGGCGATCAACAGGCCCACGAACATGAAGACCACGCCGACCGGCACAATTGCCGAGGAGACACGTTCGATTCGGTCGCTGACCGTGAGACGCACCGGTGACTCCGTGGGCGTCGGTGGGTTCGCAGTGAGTGTCAACAGATCTCCTCAGAGAGTAGGGACCTGACACCGCAGGCCTTGCCCTGGCCGGAGCGGGACGGGAAGCGCACTGGCCGGCCATGTCGTCGACCTCGTCCAGGTGGACGCTCTTGAGCGGATGCAGCGGCTGGAGCCCCGTCGAGCCCGGCTCGGCCAGACTCGGCCAGCTCCGCGAAGCGGAAAAGATCGACTGTGCCCGATGGGATATCGATCGACATGATCGACAGATCTGGTCACCTCAGTTCCAGGCGTACCGGGAGCCGGCGCAGCCCACCGACGAAGTTCGTCTGGACGACCTTCCGGTCGCCGGTCACCTCGAGCGACTCCACCCGAGGGAGCAGCTCTTCCAGCATGATGCGCAGTTCCTGCCTGGCCAGGTGCATGCCGATGCACATGTGCGGGCCGTACCCGAAGGCGATGTGCTTGTTCGGCCGGCGGTTGATGCGGAACTCGTCGGGCGCCTCGAAGATGTCGGTGTCGCGGTTCGCCGACTGGTAGAGCAGCATGAACCGGTCGCCCTTGGTGATCTGCTGTCCTCGCAGGACGTAGTCCTGGGTCGCCTGCCGGACGAAGTGCTTGACCGGCGACACCCATCGCAGCCCCTCGTTGACGAGGTCGGGCACGAGCGACAGGTCGGCTCTGACCCGGGCGAGTTCGTCCGGGTGGTGAGCCAGCACCTCGATGATGCCGGCCAGCGTGCTCGACGTGGTGTCGTGCCCGGCGGTGGAGATCGCGACGAACCAGCCGTAGGCGACCTCCTTCGCGAAGAACTCTCCGTCGTCCGGGTGGCGGGCGTTCGCGATGATGGAAGCCAGATCGTCCTGAGGCTCGGCACGCCGGGCCTCGACGAGAGCGTCGAAGTAGGCATAGAAGTCCCGGATCGCGGCCGACCACTGCTGCGCCGCCGCCTCGGGGGTCAGTGCGGCGACGTCGTCACGCTGGGTATCGGGATCCGCGGTGCCGAAGAAGTCCTGGGTGAGGGCCATCATCCGGGGCTCGTCCGCGGCGGGAACCCCGAACAGCGACATGACGACGTGCAGCGGGTAGTAAAGCGCGAAATCACCGACGAAATCGAGATTGTTGACACCTGGGCGCAGCCGGTCGGCGATCGCCTGCGTGGCGAGTTCGCGAATGCGGCCCTCCCATTTCTTCAGCGACGCGGGCCGGAACCACTCGTTCGCGATGTCCTTGACCATCGTGTGCTCGGGCGGATCGAGATAGGTCACCGTTTCGAGGATCCGCAGGCTCCCACCGGTCAGGGACCTGGTGAACGCGTCACCCGCCTGGTTCTGCAGGATCGGGTTGTGCGAGCCCGGCTCCGCACCGCCACCGCTGGTGAAGACGGCCGGCTGCTTCTCGATCTCCATGATGTCCGCGTGCCTGGTGACGAGCCAGATCGGGTCGTAGCCTTCGACGCGCACCTTTGCCAGCGGCGCGTTCTCCCGCAGCCATCGGTACGCCGCGAAGAGCGGCTCGTCGTCCCGGTGTCCCTCGGGCAGCACCACACGTCGCGCGATCTCGTCCGGGACGCCGGTGGCTGAGGTGGATTCCGTGTGCGTGACAGTCATACGACGCTCCTGCGTCAGGGCGAGTAGCCGTCCGGGCGGTTTGAACAGCCCTATCCAGTGATGCACCTCATCATGTGAGCTCAGTCACGAATCCCGCATCACCCTTAAGAGAGCTTTTCCTACTCCCATGAGAGGCCGGTCGTACCTGTCGAGATGACGGACCTACCCGCCGCGAGGACAGGCTCACCAACCGAACGGAGCGGGTTCGCCCACGGGTGGCCGCCTCCCATGGATCTTGCCGACCGGGCCATCGCGGGACCGATCGAGGACAGACGGCTGGCGGTCACCGCCGGAGCGCCCGGTCTGGCCGCGGCAGCGCCTGGCCGGTCCACCCCGACGCGACACTCGGTATCGCACGTGTAGCTGATACTCGCCTTCAGGCTCCGGCCAGGCCATCTACCTCAACGGCGGGTGAAACGCCGAACCCGTCGGTGGACGGTTTTCCCGCACGCCGCTGCCCGGCGAGGAATGCGCCGGCCGGGGACCGGCTTGGACGGGATGTGAAGGTACGGATCGGGATCGCGCCGGGAGCAGGCCGCAACGAGAATCCGGAGAATCTGGAGGAAATCGCCGGCCGGCTCGACGAAATCGGAATCGACTCCCTGTGGCTGTCGGAGATCGTGTCCTCGCCGGCACCGGACCCGATGGTCGGCCTGGCCTACGCTGCCGCGCGGACCCGTCGACTCAAGCTGGGCACCGGGGTGTCCGTCCTGCCAGGGCGCAACCCCGTGCTGTTCGCCAAGCAGCTCGCCACTCTCGCGCGCCTCGCCCCTGGCCGGATCCTGCCCGCTGTGGGCCTCGGCCCGGCGCGGGCGGCCGACCGCGATGCCTTTCCGCTTCCCTCGCCCGTGCCGCCTTCTCCTGCTCCTGCGCCGGCGCAGGAGAGAGGGCCTGGTGGTCCCGGGCAGCGCGGAGCGGTGTTCGACGAGGCGCTTGTCCTGCTGCGCCGCCTGCTGACGGAACCATCGGTGACGTTTCACGGTCGGTACTTCACCCTGGACGACGTCGGTATCGGTACCCTGCCCGCGAAGCCCCTCGACATCTGGCTCGGCGGAGCCGCGCCCGCCGCGCTGCGCCGTGTCGGCCGGCTTGGCGACGGTTGGCTGGCGTCTCTGATCACGCCATCCGATGCCGCCAGGGGGATCGCGGCTGTCGCAGCGGCGGCCGACGCGGCCGAGCGGACCGTCGATCCCGAGCACTACGGGTTGAGTATTCCTGTCGCGTTGGGTGACGGAATCCCACCTGAGCTTGCCGCCACGCTCCGGCGTCGGCGGCCGGACGCCGACCCCGCAGCCCTCGTTCCCGAGGGTTGGGACGCGCTGCGGCGCCGTATCAGGGACTACGTCGCGGTCGGGATGAGCAAGTTCGTGGTCCGGCCGGTGACGTCCCCGCCGTCCTGGAGCGATTTCATCGACCAGTTCGCCACCGAGCTGCTGCCGCTGGAGACCTGACGGCCCCAGCCCCCGGTGAGCGGTGGATGGTGGCGCGGCCGGCCGGCCCGGCTGTTCTCCGCGGCGTCGCCTCGCTGTCCGTGACCGACACCATCAACATCACCGCCGGGCTACGGCTGCGACATCACCTGCCTCGCCTGCCTCACTATCACCCTGAGTGACCTATTTGAATCTTTATGATCTGCTGACAGGCAACTTTCTCCTACACCGCGTTCCAGCAGCAGACGTAAAACTGTCGCCTATATGCCAGTAGTAGCTAATCGGTCGCCCAAAGTAAGACAATGCTCTTGGCGGAGAAATCACGTCCAGGATGTGATCGACAACCACCAGGAGGAGTCATGAGCCGTTGGGAACTGGCGAGCCGGAGCCGGATACGCGCCTTCCGTGAAGGCCCGTTCGTGCTGATCGTCGCCGAAGGCGAACTGCCCAACCCCGGCTATGAGGTCGACATCGCCAAGAGCCTGCTACGCATCTTCCCGCAGCAGTTCAATCTCCTGCGTCGCGCGAAGCCGGGCATCTTCCCGCAGCATGTCACGCCGTATCGCTACGCCGAGACGGTCCGCTACCCCGAGGACCAGGACACGATCACGGTTCATCACGCCGACGGCACCGACCGCGTCGACATCGAGCCCACCGGCAAGGAACTGGCCAGCTTCGTCGCAGCTGTCCGCGGCGGCGCCGACCGGCCCGCCCTGCCAGCGGAGGCCCAGGAGGCCATCGGCCTGTCATCCAAACTCAGCTTCGACGAGGCGTTCGCCAACGCCGTGGCCAACCTGCCGCCGTCGGACGCCATACTCGCCGACGCGCTGGCCCGCGTCCAGGTACTCGAGATCGGTGGCCTGTTCGGCGGCTTCGCCGGTTTCCACCACCTGTTCGTCCGGGTCAGCCGCACCATCACCTGACCGTCGTTCGACCGTGATGGCAGGCCGTGTGCCAGAAGGACCACATGCCGGAAGGAACGGCATCCCGAAGCACGAGGCCCACGGTCGCCGGGGAGCCGGGAACGAAAACGCCGTGGATCGTCATCCGCGCAGCGGATCGCGGGCGAAGGCATTCACTCCTTCGTCGAAGGTGACCCGGGGCTGATAGCCGAGGAAGCCCCGGGCCAGGGCGGACGAGGCGGTGACATGCCGGACGTCACCGGCCCTATACAAGCCGGTGACGACAGGCGCTGCCCCACCGAAAACCCGCGCCAGTACCGAGGCCATGTCGCCGACGCTGTGCGGCTCGCCCGAGCCGATGTTGAGCGGTACGAGCTCGCCGAGTACGCCCGGGTGTCGCAACGCGTGCAGGTTCGCCTGCGCGACATCGTGGACGTGGACGAAGTCACGTAGTTGTCCACCGTCCTCGAACACGCGTGGTGGCTCTCCCCGTTCCAGTGCGCTGCGGAAGATCGACGCGACACCGGCGTACGGGGTGTCCCGGGGCATCCGGGGGCCGTAGACGTTGTGGTAACGCAACGCCAGGACGCTGCCGCCGGTGGCGGTGGCCCACGCGGCGGCAAGGTGCTCCTGGGCGACCTTCGTGGCCGCGTAGACGCTCTTCGGCTCCAGCGGCGCGTCCTCGGCGACAAGCGTCGGCTCCAGCGGACGGCCGCAGCTCGGGCACGGCGGCTCGAACCGGCCGGCAGCCAGCTCGGCCGGCAGCCGCGGGCCCGGGCGCACCGGCCCGTCGGCCGGGCAGCGGTAGCCACCTTCGCCGTAGACCACCATCGAACTCGCCAGCACCAGGCGCCGTACTCCGCGACGGGCCATGGCAGCCAGCAGCACCGCGGTGCCGAGGTCGTTGTGCGCGGCATAGGCCGGCAGATCGTCGAGATCGACTCCCAGACCGACCATGGCGGCCTGGTGGCAGACGGCGTCCACGCCGTCGAGCGCGGCTTCGACCTGGGGCCGGTCGGTCACGTCTGCGACGATCAGCTCGGCGGCGGCGTTCACCTCGGGCCTGCTCCGATGCACCGCCGGCAGCAGCGCGTCGAGGATCCGAACGCTGTCGCCAGCCGCCACAAGCATGTCGACCACGTGGGAACCGATGAACCCGGCGCCGCCGGTAACCAGGATGCGCATACCCACGGACGCTAACGACTCCGGAGCGCTCCGGATCTTACGAACCAAGGAAGCTGGAACCGAGGAAGCCCGCGGAGACCAGGAAATCCGGAAAACAGCGTGCGTCCGTCCAGATGGCTGGGGAACGTTGTTCAGGCGGCCGGGAGCGCGACGACGAAGCGGCAGCCACCCCGATGGTTGTGCACGGTGACGTCGCCGCCATGGGCTTCGACGATCCCACGGACGATCGCCAGCCCGATCCCCGAGCGCACCCGGAGCTGGTGGGGATGATCGCCGCCGCCGGGAGTCCGCGCCGCCTCGCCGCGGAAGCCGAGTTCGAACAGGCGGGGAAGATCGTCGGTGGGGATACCGCCACAGCGGTCGGCCACGGCGAGCAGCGCCCGGTCCCGAACGGTGTCCGCTTCGGTGGTGACCTCCACCGTCCCGTCGTCCGGGGTGTGCCGGACTGCGTTGACGAGCAGGTTGGTCAGCGCCCGTCCGACTTCGGTCGCGTCAGCGATGACGAACACCGCATGATCGGCGGTGCCGGTGAGGGTGATGCCCTTGGCCCGCGCGATCGGGTCCACGACGGCGATCGCGTCCGACACGAGGTCGGCGAGGCACACCTTCTCAAGGGTCAGCCGGAAGGCCCCGGCCTGCAGCCGGGCCAGTTCGAACAGGTCGTCGACCATGCCGGTCAGTCGCTCGGCATCGGCAAGTATCAACTGATGGTAACGATATATTGTCTCACTGTCGGTCACCAGGCCGTCCCGCAGGGCCTCCGCTGTCGCTCGGATTCCCGCCAGCGGGGTCCGCAGATCATGGCTTGTCCAGGCCACCAGCTCGCGCCGGCTGGCTTCCAGCGCCCGCTCACGGTCACGCGCCGCTACCAGTCGGACGTGGGTGGCATCCAGCGTACGTGCCAGCGTGGCGAGTTCGGCCGTTGGGACGCGGGCCGCTCCGTGATAGCCGGCCTCACCGAGAGTGGCCGCGGCGCCGGTCAGCATGGTGGTGGCGGTGACGACCGGCCGCCCCAGCCGCACCGCGGCGGCGGTGGCGACCACCGCCGAGACAGCGAGCACGATCAGCACGACCCGCAGGTCGTGCTGATCGTGCTCGGAAAGGAACATCGCCCGCGCGGTACCGGCGACCCCCACCGCTACCGCCACCACCGGCACGACCGAGAGCGCCGCCACCGTGGCCCACAGTGGCCGTCTCCGCAGCAGGCGCAGCAACGGCACCCCCGTCAGCGCGGCCACGGCCGAACAACCAAGCGCAATCATCACGACCTGTAGTTCGGCGCTCATCGCACCCCCGCTCCGCCGCGCTCTCCGCTCATGATTCTTTATGTTTCGTAGACGACAGATGCGTCATCGGTATGCCTCGGTGGCGTCTGGTCGTACCGGTAGCCGACGCCCCACACGGTGACGAGCATCCGAGGGGCGGTCGGATCGTCCTCGATCTTCTCCCGCAGCCGGCGGATGTGGACGGTGACCGTCGAGGGGTCGCCGTAGCTCCATCCCCATACCTGTTCCAGCAGCTCGGAGCGGGTGAAGGCACGGCCGGGATGGCGCAGCAGAAAAGCCAGCAGATCGAACTCACGCACCGTGAGGGAAAGCGCCACCCCGTGCCGGGTGACGGTACGGGCGGCCGCGTCCACGACCAGCATGCCGGCATGCAGCGCACCGGATGCCCGCGGCGGCTCGGCCGCCCTTCGCAGCACGGACCGCACCCGCAACGTCAGCTCACGCGGCGAGAACGGTTTGGTCACGTAGTCGTCAGCGCCCGTCTCGAGGCCTGCGACACGGTCCGCCTCCTCGCCCCGCGCGGTCAACATGATCACCGGTACCGGCCGCTGTTCCCGCAGCCGGCGGCAGACTTCGATGCCGTCGATGCCCGGGAGCATCAGGTCGAGCACGACAAGATCCGGCACGGTGGTCTCGGCCATCCGTAACGCCGTGAGGCCGTCCGCGGCGCGGTCGACGTCGAAGCCCGCGTTACGCAGATACCGGTCGACGACCTCGGCCACGGTCGGGTCGTCGTCGACGACGAGGACACGGGTCACGCCGTCACGATAAGGGCCTGACAACCGGTTGCGACAAGCTTGAAGAGCAGCTTCTCCATTTCGTAATCCTTCAGGCGACCGTCCGAGGATGGCGGACCGAGGAGCCAGGGAAGGGATGTGGATCCGGCGCTCTTCCAGCAGCGGCGGATCCACGTCCTTTCGACTCCTCAAGGTGGCCAAGGCGGCCGGTTGGGCCTTCGAGCCTTTCTGGGACGGCTGGTGGGGCGGGCTGCTTCACGACGGGCGGGTTCCGCGGAGTGGAGCTGAACGGAGCGAGGCAGGGCAGAGAGCGTTTCTTGTCCCGTAAGGGTCGATCAGGGGCTTCCACTCCTACAGTCACGCTTATGGTTGCAGAAAGTGACAAAATGTGGTTTTCGGTGGACGTCGTCCTGCCCTGTCTGAACGAGGCCGGCGCGCTGCCCTGGGTCCTGGACCGGATGCCGTCCGGGTACCGGGCAGTCGTCGCGGACAACGGCTCTCGTGACGGATCACCCGCACTGGCCCGCAAACGCGGGGCGATCGTGATCAGTGTGCCCGAACGCGGCTACGGAGCGGCGGTACACGCCGGCTTGCTTGCCACGAACGCCGAGGTGGTCTGCGTGTGCGACGCCGACGCGTCCCTGGACCCGGCCCAACTGCCCCGTCTCGTCGACGAACTGCTGGCCGGACGCGCCGAGCTGGTGCTCGGGCGACGGCGGCCGACCTCTCCACGGGCCTGGCCGCCGCACGCCCGGCTCGGCAACTCGATCGTCGCCGGACGGCTGCGCCGCCGCGGCGTACCCGTCCGCGACCTGGGGCCGATGCGGGCCGCCCGCCGCGACGACCTCCTGCGGCTGCCGGTCGCCGACCGCCGGTTCGGTTACCCGTTGGAGCTGCTCCTGCGGGCGTCACAGGCCGGCTGGCGGATCGTCGAGATCGACGTCGACTACCGTCCGCGGGTCGGCCGGTCGAAGGTGACCGGTTCGCCGCTCGGCACGGCCCGGGCCGTACGCGACATGTCCGCGCTCCTGGCGGGCCTGCGGTGAGGCTGCTGGTGGTGGCGAAGGAACCTGTGCCCGGCCGGGTCAAGACCCGGCTGACACCACCGTTCAGCCCGGCGCAGGCGGCAGCCGTGGCCACCGCCGCGATCGCGGATACCCTGGCCGCGGTCCGCGAGCTCGGCTGCCTTCCCGGTTTCGGCCGGCTGCGTCCCAGCCTCGTCCTCGACGGCACCGTAGGCCCGTGGCTGCATGTGCCGGAGGGCCCGGAAACACCGGAGGCACCGGGGGGACCGGCCGCGTTCGAGGTCGTGCCGCAGGTGTCCGGGCCGTTCGACGCCCGTCTCGCCGCCGCGTTCGACGGGAGTGACGGCCCGACGCTGCTGATCGGCATGGACACCCCACAGGTGACGCCGGCGCTGCTGGCCGACGCCTGCCTCGCGCTGGACTCCGCCGACGCGGTGTTCGGCCCCGCCGCCGACGGCGGCTGGTGGGCGCTCGGCCTGCGACGCCCCGACGGCGAGTTGCTGCGCGGCGTCCCGACCTCCCGCCCCGACACCGGCGCGCGGCAGCGGGTCCGCCTGTCCGAAGCCGGCCTGCGGGTGGCGACCCTTCCGGTCCTGCGAGATGTCGCTACCGCCGCCGACGCGGCGGCGGTAGCGCGGATCGCGCCAGGTGGACGGTTCGCCGCGACGCTGCGGAGCTTCCGGACAGGTCACACCAGCCCGGTGGCGATCCCGTGACCGGCAGCCAGGCGCTCACAACCGTTCATGGCCGGTGCTGCCCCATCGCCGTCTACGAGAACGGACTACGGTCCGTATCAGGGAAGTTATGGATACGTCATACCGACGGGCGGCGGGAGCCTCTGCCGGTCGGCCGTTGGCGCGGTGGCGTCAAACCGGGTGACGCATCTCTGCTGCGTCGATGTAACGGGCCGACTCTTGACGTCGGCTGCGGCCCCGGCCGCCTTGCCGCGGCGCTGACCGGCTGCGGGATACCCACCCTCGGCATCGACGTGGCCCCGTTCGCGGTGGAGCTCGCCCGCCGCGCCGGCGCGGTGGCACTACGACGTGACGTGTTCGACCACCTGCCCGGCGAAGGGCGGTGGGCCGTGCTGGTCCTCGCTGACGGGAACATCGGAATCGGCGGCGACCCGGCCCGGCTGCTGCGCCGCGCCGCCGAACTGCTCGCCCCCGCCGGCCGGGCGCTGATCGAGCTGGAACCGCCCGGGACGCAGACCGGCACGTCCCTGATCCGGCTGGAGGGGCCGGACGGCCGGCTGTCACGGGCCTTCCCCTGGACCTTCGTGGGCATCAGGGAGATCGCCCACCTCACCGTGGACGCCGGCCTGCGCGTCACGGAAATCTGGCGCAGCCAGAACCGTTACTTCGCCGTCCTGTCCGCCATGCGCCATGCGCCTCGACCCTTTCCACCAGACAGTCGAAAAATCCCGGATCAGATCAGAAGCTGCTATCTGGAGGAGAACCTGGCGTGAAGCGCACGACAGATGATCACGACGGCAGCGCACGCCCAGATCAGGCCGAGGACGATTCCGAGGTTGCGCCCGTACGGCAGTGGGTTGACCGAGGGATTGTCAGCTGACCCACCGTAACCACGCCACAGGGGCAGCGACGCCAGGGCGACCGCCGCGCTGACCACCGACGCCCCCTGCGCCACCGCCCGGTACGGTGCCGGGACCAGCCTGCCGAGCACGAATCCCGCGGCCATCGTCGCCGGGACGACCAGCAGGTCGTGGAGCGCGATCCCGCCGATCAGCCACGCCGCCGCGTTCGGCGGATTCGTGGCCGGCCGACCGTCGACCAGGCCGTGGATCCCGTATCCGATCGCGGCCAGGCCGGCGGCCACCACCAGGACGCGCAGCACAGCCGCGGCCATCGGGCCCGCGCCCACCGGGCCGGTGGGACGCCCCTGGCCAGCGGGCTCTTCCTGGCCGTGGGTGTGCGGCACCGGTCCCTGCCCGTTCACAGCATCACCACCCGGTGCACCCACTTGGTCTGCAGGACACCGGGCCGGTTCGGCGCGATCAGCCGCGCCGGGTATCCGTGGTCGACGTCCAGCTCCGCTCCGTTGAGGACGGTGGCCAGCAGGGTCAGCGGGTCCCGGGCGTGCGGCGGGCGCACCTCGCTGGTCCGGTAGGCCCCGCCCGCCTCCAGGGACTCCACCTGTACCGTCGCGTCCGCGGGAACACCGGCGGCATCCAGCAGGTCCCGCAGCCGTGGACCACGCCAGGTGGCGTCCGCGGCCCAGCCCTCCACACACGTGATCGGCAGCTTCGACTCGTGATGGGGAAACGCCCGCAGCCCGTCGAGGGTGAGGGCGAACGGACGCGGGCCGGCCACCTCCAGCCGGTAGCCAGGGTCACGGGCAACCGCGGTGACCCTGGCCGCCACCGCGGTCCTGTTGACCGGCAACCCCTGCGGGCCGATGTCCGGCCGGCGTGTCCCGAGCAGGTCGAGCCCGGCCAGGCCCGGCACCCACTGCCCCGCGGTCGTCGCCGCGATGACACCGGCGGCGCTGGTGACGGCGATACCGAGACCGCGCCGGGACAGCCCGTCGCCCGGTGGCTCGGGAGCGCTCACCCGGTCCGTGAGGTGCTGCCGGGCGTTCCGGCCGCGGCCCACGTTCGCCCGCACGACCGCGAGTTTCGCGACGACGTGCACGCTCAGCGCGCCGATCGTGATCCAGGCAACCCAGTAGTGGGTGGCGGTGAAGAAGAACCGGAACCGGTACCACTGGGCGGTGTTCGCGATCCCGGTGGCCAGTTGGAAGACGGCCCCGGCGATCAGCGGCACGATCGACAGCCGCTCCAGGGCGTGGACGGCCGAACGCACCGGCGGCCATTCCCACAGCCGCGGATACACCGTCCACAGTTTCACCAGCAGCAACGGGACGCACACCAGCCCGGTCGTCACGTGCAGCCCCTGCGTCACCCGGTACAACGACACCGGGCGGGACGGCCAGAGGTACCACGACGGCGGATGCTGCATGAAATGCGACACCAGCCCGGTCAGAAAACACACCCCGAAGGCGATCCCGAGCCAGACACCCAGTAACGAGGCGACCCGCGGGTCGTGCAGACGACTGGTGAAGGCGTCCGCGCGCAACGGCCCGCGGCGCGGTATCGCGGGCGGCCGTGGAAAGCGTCCGGTGAACAGGCCGATGACTGGTCGCACACCCGCACGGTAGGTCGGCGCACGCCCCCGCCGGCCCGGCCGAAGCCTTACGAAACGGAGAAACCGGCCGCGAGAACACCCTGGTCACTCGAAACGGCTGCCAGGGTCGAGCCCATGCCCCGCACCTTGCGCGTACCGTACGCACCGCGGACGGCCCGGCCCGTCGCTGTCCCGGGGCTCGAGCACACCCACGCACGAACGGCACGGGCACGAAGACGGACGGCGTCGGTTACCGCCGCTGTCGGGCTGGTGGGACTGCTCGCGGTGCAGGCGGCGATCCTGCGCCAGCCCGGCTACCTGCCCAGCCGGGCGGGCGTGCTGTACCTGACCATGCTCTGGTGGGTGCTCGGCGTGGCCACCGCGGCCCTGCTGCTGTGCGCCGCCCCCCGCCGGCTCGCCGTCGGGCTGCTGCTCGCCGGCACTGTCAGCATCCATGCCGTGGCGCTCACCCGCGGCCCGCAGCTGTCCGACGATCTCTACCGTTACGTCTGGGACGGTCGGGTGCAGGCGGCCGGTATCGACCCGTACCGTTACGGCCCGCTCGATCCCGCGCTCACCCACCTGCGTGACCGCTGGCTGTTCCCGGACCCGGCCGGATGCGCCGCCATCGGACGCGGCCCGGACTGTATCCGGTTGAACTATCCCCGAGCGCACACCGTCTACCCTCCAGTGGCACAGACCTACTTCACCGTGCTGCATTTCCTGCCCGGCCCGCCGCGTGAACACAAGACGCAGTTGTACGCGTCGCTGGCGTCACTGGCCCTGGTCGGGCTGATGATGACAATGCTGACGGCGCGGGGCCGGGATCCTCGGCACGCCGGCTTCTACGCCCTTTCGCCGCTCGCCGGTCTCGAGATCGGCTCCGACGCGCACGTGGACGTCCTCGCCGCGCTGCTCGCGCTCGGTGGCATCGCGCTTCTCACCCCGCGGCGCCGTCGTCCCCGGCCCGCTGTGGCCACACGGGCAGGTGGAGCCAACGGGATCCGCGCGGCCGGTGAAACAACCGGTATGACGAGGGAAACCGGCATGGCCGAGGAGACGCCCAGCCGCCGCCGGACCTGGCTCGCCGGGAGTCTGCTCGCGGCGGCGGTGGCGGTCAAGCTGTACCCGGCGCTACTCCTGCCGGCAGCCGCCCGACGCCGCCCGGTCACCTTGATCGGAGCGACTGTCACGATCGTCGGACTCTTCTACCTGCCCCACATCCTGGCCGTCGGACCAGCGGCCCTCGGCTTTCTTCCGGAGTACCTCAACGTCGAGGGATACGGCCGGGGCAGCCGTTTCCTGCTGCTCACGGCTCTCGGCATCGACGGGGCCGCCGCCAAGGCCGCCGCCGTGTCGGCGCTGGCCGCGGTCACCGTGATCGTTCTACGCAGCGACCCATACCGGGTTCCCCTCGAACGGGCCGCGCTGTGGCTCGTCGGGGCCGCTTTTCTCATCGCCACTCCGGTCCAGCCCTGGTACGGAATCCTGCTGGTGGCGCTCGCCGTTCTCGCCGGTCAGCTGGAGTGGCTCGCTGTCGCGGCCGCCGGCCATCCTGTGTACGTGTCCCTGTTCACGGATCTGCCCGGCGACGCCCGGACGCTGCGAATCCTCTCCTACACCGTCGCCGCGCTCGTCGTGCTCGTCGCCGCCCTGCTGCGCCGACGGCGACGCGGCATCCAGCCACCGCACATGTCGGTCGGCGCAGGCGTGACGGTGAACTCCCAGGCGGACGGACGGTGAACAGACCGCGTGGACGAACAGGAGATCCCGACGGGGATTCGTGATCATCGCCCACCGCCGTGTACCGAGGCCACGCGGGCAGGGCGTGGGTACCGGTCTTTGCCTCCCGCCTTGTCCTCCGCCCGGTTGATGACCAGGCGGCTGTCGGATTCGTAGAGTCGTGTCATGGCGGCGCAGGAGGGGAGCGTACGGGTCGACGCCTGGATCTGGTCCGTACGCCTGGTCAGTACACGGTCGCAGGCGACCGAGGCCTGCCGCGCCGGACATGTTCATCTCAACGGCGAGCGGGTCAAGCCGGCCCACACGGTGCGCACCGGGGACGAGATACGGGTGCGGCACGCCGGGCGCGAGCGGACCATCGTCGTCACCCGTCTTCTCAGCAAACGGGTCAGCGCGACCGTCGCCGGAGAATGCTTCATCGACCGCAGCCCGCCGCCGGCACGGGAGGGCGTCGCGGCGGCAGGTGCCCGCGACCGCGGCGCGGGGCGCCCGACCAAACGCGACCGACGCGCCCTGGAACGCCTGCGCAACCGCGACCGGTAAATTACGGTCAAGCCGCGCCCAGGTCCGGACGGGCCTGGACGGGCTCACCGACTCGAGGTGAACGGTCGTTTCCCGAACGGCACGGGCTCGCGACGACAGCGTCAACCGTCGCCAATCTGACAACAGCCGTCCGCATCCTTTTTGAAGGAAGCACTCGTGAGCTCGCCGAAGCCGCCTACGACATCGGACACATCACCGGCCAGCGAAAACGACCGTTCCGTACACTGGGTCGATGAAGCGCGAGCAACAGATCCTCCAGGCGGCGGAAAAGCTCTTCTACGAACGTAGTTTCGACGGCGTCGGAGTCGATGCGATCGGGAAGGAGGCCGGGGTCACCGGGTCGGCCATCTATCGACATTTCAACAGCAAGGACGAAATCCTTTCCGTGCTGTTCGACCAGGCGGCCGACGCGCTGCTGGCCAAGGTCGGGGAGCCCATGGACGACCCGCGGGAGGAACTGCTCCGGCTCATCCAGGCGCATGTCGAGTTCGCGGTGAACCACCAGCGCCTGGCGGGGATCTGGGCACGGGAGCAGCGGGCGCTGGCGCACGCCGACCGGCGCAACTTCCTACGGCGCCAGCACCGCTACCTCGACCGGTGGATCGCCTGTCTGGATGCCTGCTTCCCCGGCCATTCGCGCGACGAGCTCGTTTCCGCCGTCCAGGCCGTGCAGGCGCTGCTCATGTCCGACGCGACCCGTCCCCCCGGCGGCAGACGCGCGCCACGGCTGCGGGCTCTGTTCACGGACATGGCACTGGCCAGCCTGACCGCGCTGACAAAGCCGGCCGCCGAAGCCGCTCCGCCCCCGTCCACCGCCGCGATCGCCGGATAGCGCCCCCGCCCGTCGACGGGGCCGATCGCCCGGGGCAAACCGGGCATCCCGCACGGCGGGGACAACGTGCGGCTCGGACGGATGCCGCACGACCCGGCCGGGTACGACCGCTGCCAGCGGCCGTGTACATCCGCGCAAGGGGGAGAAAATGCCTTACATAACCGTCGACCAGGAGAATTCTGGCGATATCGATATTTATTACGAGGACCACGGATCCGGCCAGCCGGTCGTACTGATCCATGGTTTCCCGCTCGACGGGGCATCGTGGGAGAAGCAGATCCCGATGCTGTTGGACGCCGGCTATCGAGTGATCCACTACGATCGGCGGGGGTTCGGCCGGTCCAGTCAGCCAGCGATCGGCTACGACTACGACACGTTCACCGCCGACCTGAACGCGCTGATCGAAACACTTGACCTGCGTGACATCGTTCTGGCCGGCTTCTCGATGGGCACCGGCGAGATCACCCGCTATCTCGGGGCGTACGGCACCGACCGCGTCGCCGCCGCGGCCCTGTTCGCGCCGCTCGCGCCATACCTGCTGAAAACCGACGACAATCCCGAAGGCGTGCCGGCAGCGGTGTTCGAGGAGATCAAACAGGCCATTCGCGACGACCGGTTCGCCTACCAGAAGGATTTTCTCGACAACTTCTACAACATGGACGTCTTCGGCGGTACCGCCCGCGCCAGCGAACAGGTCTGGCAGCACGGCTGGGCCGTGGCCGTCGGCGCCTCGGCACTCGGCACGTTGCGGTGCGTCGACGCGTGGTGCACCGACTTCCGCGGTGACGTGCCCGCGCTGTCGAACGTTCCGCTGCTGGTCGTGCAGGGCACCGAGAACCGCATCCTGCCCATCGACAACACCGGACGCCGGTTGCGGACCCTGGTCAGGAACGTGCAGTACCACGAGGTCGATGGCGGCCCGCACAACATCGGCTGGACCCACGCCGAGGTCGTCAACCCGCTCCTCCTCGGCTTCCTCACCAAGCAGTGACTTCCCGGCCGGCGACTTCCTCCCGGCCGGCGGCTTTCCGGCCAGCTCTCGCCGGCCGGAACGGGAACACGCCCGGGGTGTGCCCGGCCCGCGTACGCCGGTCGGGCACACCTCCGCAAGCAGCTATGACCGTCATGAATCCGACCTGTCACCCATCTGGCCAAAGGCGGGATCGTTCAGGGCAGCGGGATTCATTGTCGCAATCCCTTCAGACAGACAGCTAATACCGAACGCTACAACCCGACAGCGGAGCGTTCTCATAAACTCTGAACACTTCCTGAACGCAGGGCTCAGGTGATCAGCCCACGCTAGGAGTGAATCAGACGTGCCGCTGGGGTACGTCGAAGGGGGTAGACGACGATGCGACCTCGACTTGGCACCATGCTCACGACGATCGCGACAGTCGGAACTCTGAGCATCGCGGGCATCACCGCGGTGGCACTCGCCTCACCTGACAGCACCACCAGCCTGATCTCTCCAGCCGGGGCGGCGACCAGCCTGTCACCGAGTGACGACTCAAGCAAGGACACGGCCACGCTGGACTCCGATCGGCCGCGACACAGGCATCACCACGGGCACGGCGGCCCCGGCTGGTGGGGCTACGACGACGACGTCGACGACTGGGCCGCGTCCCGCCCGCTGCACGGCGACGCCACGGTCCGGACGGACGACGGCTACCAGGTCGTCACCTACCAGCGTGGTGAGCTGACCAACGTGTCCCAGACCTCGGCCACGATCAAAAGCAAGGACGGGTACGAAGCCACCTACGCCGTGACCGGCGACACGGACCTCTGGATCGACGGTGACGACGCCGGCATCGGCGACTTCAAGACCGGAACCACCGTGGTGGTGGCCGCGGCCGTCGACGGTGACACCCGCACCGTCGAGCATCTCGTCGAGCTGTCGGACTGATCCGCGCGAGCGTCCGTCGGCATGGCTGACAGCTCCACGCAGGCCCACGCAGGCCCGGACAGGCGCACCACCGGCCCGTTCGGGCCTGTTGGGCACGATTTTGCGGTGTGCACGCAGGCACGCCAACCTCCGTCCCCGAACCCTCCCACCGTGCTGTAGGGTGTTGTCCAGCATCAGATGGAGCCCTGCTCGATCCCAGGGGCTCCGGAGGAAGTCTTCCAGGATCATGATCGGATGATCCAGATAGGCTCTTCTCACCAAAGGACAGGCACAGCGGCAGTCGAGAGCGCTTGTGGTACAACTGAACAGCACAGCATGGTCCCGTGGTGAAGTCTGGAGTTCACGCCGCCCTGTCAAGGCGGAGGTCGCGGGTTCGAATCCCGTCGGGACCGCGCTCACATCATCGGATGCCAGCAGTACTACGTTGGCGATCTCCATCGATGTGGCCTGCTAGGCCCGCGTATGACAGGATGGTCGCACCGGGGCAGGTAGCTCAGTCGGTACGAGCGTCCGCCTGAAAAGCGGAAGGTCGGCGGTTCGACCCCGCCCCTGCCCACACGCTAGTCCACTCTGCTCACCGCACTGACGTGCGGTTTCGCATTGGCCGCAATGTCTGCCCAGGGGGCCGAGCCCCCTGGAACCCCCACGGTTCTTGGGTTGGGGGCTCGCCGCACCTGCGGTGCGGCTTCGTGGGGGTTTCGGCGATCAGCGTCTGTACTTGTTGCTCCGTTCAGTTCTTGCGCTTCTCCGTCCGGGGTCTAAGGGCCCGGCCAGCCCCAGCTGGTTGTGCTGGTGAGCGGTATCTCCACATCACAGCAGCACCTGCAGAGCGTTACCGGGCGGGATCCAAGCGCTGTGATCACAACTGCTGCGAGTCTGACGGCTGACAGTCAGCACCATGAAGCGGATGGTCCAGATCCCCTATGAGCTGGAGCAGGAGGAGGGCGGCACCTGGGCGGCCCATGCGTCGTTCCCCAGCGGTGGCGCGCACGGGCTCGGTGACACTCCTGAGGGCGCTGTAGCGGATCTCTACGAGGCCGTCAAGCTGGTCATCGAGGAGTTCGTCGCCGCTCTTTGACTCACAGCCTGCCGGGACCGAAGGTGGCCTCGGCTGGCTTTCTGCTTCCGGCCTGGATCAGGTGGTTGGGCCGCGGCCAGTCTCGTCGGCGCCCGCGCATCGGAATCTGTCAGGTTTCGCCGGCGAACGGGTTGAACACGGGCACGTCGAGTTGGGTGAAGTCCTTGACGTTGCGGGTGACGAGCATCCAGCCGTGGGTCCTGGCGGTGGCGCCGATGAGCGCATCGACTGGGGCTGCCTGTCCGCTTCCCCTGGCTCGGCCCCACTCCCGGGCTGCTTCCACCGAGACGGGGACGATGCGTCCGCCAAAAGCCTCGACCACGTCGACGAGCCAGTTGGCGTACAGCGCGGCCTGCCGCGTGTCCCCCCGCTGGCGCAGCTGACCGATCCCCTGTTCGATCTCCCCCACGGTCAGGACGGACAGGTAGAGGCGTTCCGCGTCCACGGAGCCCACCCACGCGGCGACCCCGCGGTCGGGGCGTACCTTGCGGATCTCCGACACCACGTTTGTGTCGAGGAGAAAGCTCACTGGGCTTCCCCCGGCCTATCGGTCTCCGACTCGTCGACCTCCCAGAGGTCGAGATCGCGCTGAGCCTCTGTCCGCCTGGCGCGCTCGATGTCATCCATGATCCCGGACATCTCGTCGGTGAAGTACGGCGGCCCTGTCAGCACCGACTTGAGGTCGCGCTGTCGGCCCTTCAGTCTCCGGTACTCCTCGATGTCGATGACGACGAAGGCGTCCTGGCCGTGACGCGAGATCGTCTGCGGGCCGTCCTGGGCCACGGCGCGCAGCATCTCGCTGAACCGCTGCTTGGCCTCCTGCACCTGCCAGCTCACCGCGACCACCTCCAGATCTGTGCTGTCTAGACAGCACCGTAACTGCGCGGCGCTCGCGACGACATCGGCTGCGGTGCGCGGGCCGGTCAACCGTAGATCGGCAACGAGCCATGGTCCAGATGGCGCCTGGGCACTCAGGTCGCGGAGGACAGCCCGCTGCTGCTCTTCCTGTCTCCGCACCAGAACAACTTCGCGTTGCAGCTTCGGATCGAGCGGTGGAGCGATCAGCCGCCCGACGATCTCGAGGACTGGCAGGAGGCGTTCGAGGCGTCATCCGACGTGGGAAAGTTCGGCATGTACTACGAATCAGCGACCCTCGCCAGCCATCCACTCGACGTGCCGCCCGGCCGATACCAGGCATGGATCGCCGGCCGCGGATCCGTCAACCGTGGCTGGCCCGGCTCGACGGCATCCGGCGACCAATGGCGAGTCCGGCTTGGCCCGGCCGCGCACCGGTCGCAGCCCGGAGACTGCGCCCCTGGGCCGGCTGACGCTCTGGCGTGGACGATCCTGAAACCCTGCCGAAGCCAAGCCTGCGTTCGAGGCGGTGGCCGGGGTGGGATGATGGGCGCCGTGTGGAGGGATGTTCGCGGTGTGCGGCCGCCGGTGTGCCGGGCTGTCGGTCATGGGCGTGATCGGGCGGCCGTAGTGTGAGAACGAGCCGGCTGGAAGCCTTCAGCGACGCCGTCCTGGCCATCATCATAACGATCATGGTGCTGGAGCTGAAGGTTCCGGAGGGGCACGACCTGGCGGCGCTGCGGCACACCAGCGGGACCTCGTTGCTCACCTACCTGCTCAGCTTCGTCTATGTCGGCATCTACTGGAACAACCACCACCACACCTTCCAGCTGGTCCGGCGCAGCACCGGCGGCGTGCTCTGGGCGAACCTGAGCCTGCTGTTCTTCCTCTCCCTGTTCCCGTTTACCACCGCGTGGATGGACGACAGCGACTTCGCCCGCACTCCCGTGGTCATCTACGGGGTGAACCTGCTCGCGGCCGCGATCGCCTATTTCGTGCTACAAACTGTAATCATTCGAAGCGAGGGCCCGGACTCCCCGCTGCGACTGGCCGTCGGGCGGGACCTCAAGGGCAAAGCCTCCATGATCCTCTACCTTGCCGGTATCGTGAGCGCGCTGCTCACCGGCCACGGGCACATCGGCATCCAGGTCGCGCTCGGCTTCTTCGTCGCCGTCGCCATCCTGTGGCTGATCCCTGACCGCCGTATCGACCGCGTCATCCGCGACCAGGGCCTCCCCGACTGACCGGGCACCTCCATCACACCGGACGGGGACGGGTGTCAACGCGGACGGTCGGCAACGACGACCCGGCCGCTTCGCTCCGGCCGGCGCTGCTCCGGCCGGCGCTGCTCCGGCCGGCGGTGGCGGGGACAGCCAACGGTAACGGGGACAACAGCACAGTTGTCAGCGCAGGGAAGCGGTGTGCCGAAGGCGCAAGCAGGCTGTGACGGCGAGGCACCGCGGTCCGGTGGCCCTATGACGGAGCGGCCGGAGTGATGATGACGGCGATGTCGCCGTACGGCAACTTCGTCCGGCCGAGACGGCTGAGCGTGTTGAACAGCCTTGACACCGAGACCATCACACCGTATTTCGCGCGGACCTTGCGCTGGACCTCGTCGAAGCCGTCGCCGGAGGTCGCCAACTCGGCGGTCCCCTCGACAGGCGACGAATCGGCCCGGACGCGCCCGCGTGCGTCCGACGGCTGCAGCACGATCCTGGGGCTGTTCCGGAGGCGCTTGTACTTACCGGACGCCGACGACGTGTTGAATCCGACCCGGCCCCCGTCAAGCGGAACGATCCACGTGGGCGTGGACACGGCGACACCGGTTTTACGGAAAGTTGTCACAGCAACATACTTCGCATCGCCCAACACCATGCC
>NZ_CAAAFS010000024.1:0-11782 GCF_900634755.1 Protofrankia symbiont of Coriaria myrtifolia | reverse complement strand
CGCCTGGAACAAGGACCCGAAGCCGTTCGTCTGGGCCAAGACCGCCGACGAGATCCTCGAGACCCTCGCCGCCTACTGCCAGCGAATCAACGACTCAGGACAGTAGGACCCGGCCCAGGATGCCGGGAGCCGGAGCCGGGATGCCGAGAAAACCAGCCACCGTGGCCACCCGTTTCCCGCGCGGCCACTCGACGGCCGGCCCGGACAGAACGGTGCTGTCCGGGCCTCGTCGAAGTCCGGCCCAGGCCGGGCGCGGACGACCCCGCCCACGAGCGAATATCCCTGTCCGGCTGCATCCGGCTCATGCGGTGGCCGGTCAGCCCACCGGATCGCTGGATCGTCCCGAAAGGGGCCGGGAAATTTCGGTGAGGTGCAGGGTCTTCGCGGTCGCGGCCATCGTCTGGGCCGCGAGCTCGGTATTGTCCGAGAGCCGCTGACCGAACGTGGGGATCATTTCGTTCAGCCTGGGCCGCCAGGCGTCATAACGCTCGGGGAAGCACCGCTCAAGAAGATCGAGCATGATCGGTACAGCGGTGGACGCGCCGGGGGAAGCACCGAGAACTCCGGCGATGGAGCCGTCGGCGGACGCGACGACCTCGGTGCCGAACTGGAGGATCCCCCCCTTCTCGGGATCCTTCTTCACGATCTGTGCCCGCTGCCCGGCCGTGATGATCCGCCAGTCCTTGGCCAGTGCGCCGGGAACGAACTTCGCGAGCTCGGCGATCTTCTTCTTCCGGGTCGCTCGCAGCGCGTTCACCAGCAGGGCGACAAGGGCGATGTTGTCCCTCGCCATGGCAAGCAGCGGAAGGACGTTGTGCCAACGGATGGACGACGGCATGTCAAGGACGGAGCCGTGCTTGAGGAACTTCGGGCTCGAGCCGGCGTACGGACCGAACAGGATCGACTTCTTGCCGTCGACGATCCTGGTGTCCAGGTGCGGCATGGACATCGGTGGCGCGCCGATCGGCGCCTTGCCATACACCTTCGCGTGGTGCCGGGCGACGACGGCCGGATTGTCGGTACGGAGAAACTGCCCGCTGATGGGCAGCAGGGCGAAACCGTAGGCCTCGGGTATCCGTGATTTCTGCAGGATCTTCAGCGCCCACCCACCCGCGCCGACGAACACGAACCGCGCGGAGACCTCCTTGGTCTTCCCGGTCGTGTTGTTGTGGATGCGCAGCCGCCACCGGCCGTCCGGCTTCCGCGTCAGCGCCCTGATCTCCTGGTTGAGGTGGATACCGACGCCGGAGGCCTCAAGCGTCCGGAAGAGCTGCCGGCTCAGGGAACCGAAGTCCACGTCGGTCCCGGAGATGTCACGGGTCGCGGCTATCTGCTCGCCGGGTTTCCGCTGCTCGATCAGCAGCGGAGCCCATCGCTGGATCACGGCGGGATCGTCGCTGAACTCCATGGCGGAGAACAGCGGCTCGGTACGCAGAGCCTCGTATCTCCTGCGCAGGAAGTCGACATCGGTCGCCCCTTGCACGAAGGTCATGTGCGGCGTCGAGTTGATGAAGGTCTCCGGCTCGGAAAATGTTCCGTCCTCCACCAGATACGACCAGAACTGCCGGCTCACCTGGAACTGTTCGTTGATCCCGACGGCCTTCCGCACGTCGATGGTGCCGTCCGGGAGTTCACTGGTGTAGTTCAGTTCGCACAGGGCGGCGTGACCGGTACCCGCGTTGTTCCACGGGTCCGAACTCTCCTCGGCGACCCTGGGCAATCGCTCGTACACGTCGATCGACCAGTCCGGCTGGAGTCTGCGCAGCAGAGTACCGAGGGTGGCACTCATGATTCCCGCGCCGATGAGGACGACGTCGGCGGACTCACGGGCCCTGTTCGTGTCGGGTGACTGCGGATTCATGTGACTCACTGCCTTCTTTCATGATTCTCGCACCTGACACAATTCCATCGTACGGTCCGCATATACGCACGTATGATTGGAGCGGTGAGTCGTGAATCACGGGACGGAAAGAGCGTGCCGGCGCCGGACCCGTCGTCTGCTATGGGACGGCAACCGGCACTGTGAACTCCCGGACGCCCCGTGAGCTGGGAGGATGTCACTACGACATGAATCACCGAGGCAGGCCTGGCGGCGTTTGCGAAATGGAATTTTTACACGCTTCTAACCTGCCGTCCACGAACGACTTCCGGTCGATTTGACGGCCACCCGACAAAGCATCGCGGTAAATAGGGAGAAATACCCGGCCAGCCGGGCAGAGAATACCCTGACGACCAGGAGGAAAGGCGGCCCGGCCAGGGTCCGGCCGAGGCCGGGCGCGGGGACCCTCGGCCCCGCGGGGCCTTCCCCGCCCGCCGGCACTCCGGTGCGCCCGGAAGCGGTCCTCCCGACACGCGGCAGGCAGCTGCCGGTGCGGCGGCAGCTCGGCCGCTGGTGCGCCCGGTCGTAACACGGGCTGGTCCGCGCTCCGCCCCGCCGGCGCGCTCATCGCCGACCGGGCCAGGTCCACCAGCGAGGGCCGCTTCCACCGCGGGGGCCGCCCGGCTCCCTCGGTGCCCCCTTGCTCCCGGCTCCTCACGGACGGCCCCGGGCCGGATCGTGCGTCCATACCTGGGAGACGCATGCTCCGTAACCGGGATACGACGTATATGGATACGGCCAGTACGGATACGGCTGGCCTGGGATGTACCTGGGATACGGCGTGTCGCCGGCCCGGTGTGGCTGGTGGGCTCCGGTATGCCGGAGCGGCCGTGAGAAGGCGGGCCGAACCGGAAGAACCAGCGAACGGGCCCGCTCGCCCGACCACCGAAAGGGAATTCGCCGGCGTCGGTTTGGCCACGGCACGGCCGGGCACGAGCGGCACAGCGGATTACCGGTGAACGGCCCGGGGGCCAGACGTTCCGGTCTGCTCCGGAGAATCCCGGTGCCATGTCGGTCGTGCCCCGGCCCCCAGGCCCACCGAGCAGCGACAAAGCGAACACAAGAGCGCCGACGGGGAGTCACAATGGGCAGTTGTGAAGTTTGCGGCAACGACTACGAGATGAGCTTCGAGGTGCACGCCCAGGGAAATGTGCACATATTTGACAGCTTTGAATGCGCGATCCACGCGATGGCCCCGGTCTGTGAACACTGCGGGGTGAAGATCTCCGGTCACGGAGCACAGACCGACGGACAGTTCTTCTGCGGCGCCCACTGCGCCCGGGCGGCAGGGCGGCAGGGGATTCGTGACCATGCATGACGTGACCACGTATGACGTGACCACGAGTGACATATGAACATGTGACATGTCACATGGGACGCGTGAACTGAACGTATGACGTGTGAACGTGCGGCCTGACCACGTGACAGACGCGGCCACCGGTGGCGCGCGGCCGGTGGACAGCCATCCGCAGTTCGCCGTCACGGTGCCACCGCGGCCGTCGCGCCGCCGTAAGAACGAGATCTCCGCCAGCCACGAGGCGGTGATCCGTGGCAGACGGATGATCTACAGCGGCGGGCGACGGTGCCACCCTGGCGGACCGATCATCATCCGTGTCAGGGCTTTCCCATGAACTGCCCCGGCCGGATCGCGGCCGGGGCTTTCGCGGCGGGACCGGCCGCCACCCGCCCAGCGGGTTGCGGCATCCCCCAGCCGCGGCCGCGGGCGGCCATCCTGGCGTGTGCCGGCCCCGGGGGTGCCCGGCGGCCTGGATCGATCCACCGGCCACCGGCCGGGCCCTGGCCCACGGAGGAAACCGTGCGCCACGACCCCCTCGGGATGCCCGGGTCCGGGGGCTTCGACCCGGAACGCTGACCTGCCAGCGGTCCGGGAAGCCGGGCCTGAGGCGGCGGGCGAAAACTACGGCACGCCGCCCTCAGCCTCTGGTCGAAGACCCCCGGATCCTGGCCAGGGACCCCAGTTTCCTGGTCGAAGACTCCCGGATCCTGACCGAAGAACCCGAAAACGCCTGGACGTACCGAGACGTCCCCATTTCGGCAACCTCGACACATCAAAAGCACAACCATTGCCCCTGGTTGGAACAACCGCCGTACCGGCGACCCCCTTGGCCTTAACCTGACCGCATCTCAAGCCGCCGGAACCGCCTGGACTCCGAAGCTTGCGGGCCATGTCGAAACAGGAAGGAGGATCCGATGCGTCTGATCGCGTTGGCGTAGGGCTATACCTCACTTCCCACGGATGGGATCCCCTTGAGGAGAGCCCGGACCTCCGCCTCTCGGTAGCGGCGATGGCCGCCGAGAGTGCGGATCGACGTGAGCTTGCCCGCCTTCGCCCACCTGGTCACCGTCTTCGGGTCAACTCGAAACATCGTTGCCACTTCAGCGGGCGTCAGCAGCGGCTCAGCGTCCGGTGTTCTCGTCGTCATTGTGTTGGCCTCCCGTCACAGAGCGTCGCTCCGTCCCATACAGATGGTGCATCCTTCGGGGGCATTTCGGACATGGCACGTCAGGACCATCTGCTGACTAGTCACACGACGTCCGAAGCGAGCAATCACGCTCAGTTAGCAGTTATGAACTATCAGCTTGCGGACTCCCTGGTCTGAAGCGGTCTCCACCGGTTCAGGACACGCCCATACGCCGCAACCGCCGCATCTGTTCGCCCTCGGCGTAACGCGGTGATCGCCTCGCCCAGGTCCGCGACCGACGTGTCGTTGCGCAGCGCATCGTCATCGAGCAGATCGACAATGCCTCCGTAGTCGAGCTCGATCCGGCTGTGCGGGTGGAAGTCCTCCAGCCAGTCCCCGAGCTCGGCCACGCCGTCGACGCCCGGCGAGTCCGGCGCGACCCGGCGCAGCACATCGAGCGCCTCCAGGGCCCGGGTCACCCGGCGCCGGGCAAGGCCCATCGACGTCCGGTAGAGCAGCGACCTGTCGACGGTGTCACCCGTGACCAGGACCCGCTCCGCGGGATCGAACAGGACGAACCACGGCGGCGGCACCATCCAGGTGCAGGTCTGGACGTAGACCTTGAGATCGGGCCGGCGGCTGCGCCAGCGGTCCAGCTCGGTCTCGGCCGGCTCGGCCAGCCGGCGCGGGATGAACGCCTCGGCCACCCGCTCGGGCAGCCGGCCGCGGAACTCCATCGCGGCCTGCCACACCCGCAGCTGGGTGTACCAGGGGCAGACGAACATCAGGCCGTCTGCCATCTGGACGAAGGCGGACTCGTCTGCCACGTCCAGCGAGGGACGGATGGTCGCGGCCAGCGCGACGGTTCGTTCCCGCCGGGCACCGGCCCGGCGGCTGGGCACGCCTCCCTCGGCCGCGTACCGCTCCCAACGGAGCCGTTCGGCCGGGGGGAAGGCCGCCAGCGGCTCGTACACCCGCAGGTAGGCGGCCGGACTCACGACAGGCGCCACAGAAGAGATCCTGGCATGCCGGGAACATCAGCGAGTCGCCGTAGGCCCGTCGTCGACACGCGTCCCCCGTTCAACGACGGAGGCCCACGGCAGCAACGACGAACAATCACCACCACACCAGCTCATGGCGGCAGCCGCGGATACGTTGCGGACGTCGACCGCGCCCGTTCGGGAGGTTCCACCCGGTCAGGCGTCGACCATGAAGAGCACGTCCCTCGACGAACCCCACGTTCCCGACGAAGGGAGCCTCACCGGTGCCGTCCGTCTTCACCGCCGGTTCGCAGCACGAACAGGTGGTTTTCTGCATCGACCCCGCCAGCGGGCTGCGCGCGATCATCGCGATCTACTCGACCGCTCTCGGCCCCGCCCTCGGCGGGACCAGATTCCACCCCTACGTCGACGAGGACGCGGCCCTGGGCGACGCCCTTGCCTGTCCAGGGCCATGGCCTACAAGGCCGCCTGCGCCGGCCTGGACCTCGGCGGCGGCAAGGCGGTCATCCTCGGCGACCCCGAGCGGGACAAGTCCGAGCCGCTGCTGCGCGCGTACGGACGTTTCGTGGCGTCACTCGGCGGCCGCTACATCACCGCCTGTGACGTCGGCACGTACGTCGAGGACATGGACGTGATCGCGCGGGAGTGCCGGTGGGTCACCGGACGCTCCCCCGCGCACGGTGGCTCGGGCGACTCCGGCATCCTGACCGCCTACGGCGTGTTCGAGGGGATGCGCGCCTGCGCCCGGCACCTGTGGGGCACGCCGTCGCTGGCGGGCCGCCGGGTGGCCGTCAGCGGCGTCGGCAAGGTCGGCCGACGGCTGGTGGGCCATCTGCTCGCCGACGGCGCCCGGGTGGTCGCCGCGGACGTCAGCCCGGTGGCCCTGCGACGGCTGCGGGCGGAGTATCCCGACGTCGAGACGCACGCCGACCCCGACATGCTCATCGGAGCCGACGCGGACGTCTACTCCCCGTGCGCGCTCGGTGGTGTTCTCACCGCGGACGTGGTCGGGGCGCTGCGGGCGCGCGTCGTGTGTGGCGCAGCCAACAACCAGCTCGCGGACGCGGACGCGGACGCGGACAAGCTGCTGGCCGGCGCGGGCGTGCTCTACGCGCCGGACTTCGTGGTCAACGCCGGTGGGCTCATCCAGGTCGCCGACGAGATCCAGGGCTACTCCCCGGAGCGGGCGCGGGCGAAGGCCAGCGGCATCTTCGCCTCGACCCTGGAGGTGCTGGCTCTCGCCGAGCTGACCGGGGTCACCTCCACCGTTGCCGCCACCCAGTTGGCGGAGCGCCGCATCAGCGAGGTCGGACGGCTACGCCAGATTCTCGTTCCCGGACGTTCGGAGTAGTCGAAGCAGCCGATCGTCAGATTTCGATCTGTGATTCATGTCACGTATATGCCACTGCGATCGCCTCCCAACCGGACAACTGTGGGGTTGGCGTGCCGGGCGGCCCGCGATCCCTGTAGTCTCGGGAGGCACGAGACAATGAGAGCACCGGGGCGGGTCCCCGTCGTCATGTTCGAGGGGGTCGAGCCATGGGGCGCGGCCGAGCGAAGGCCAAGCAGACGAAAGTCGCCCGCGAGCTCAAGTACAACTCGCCGAATATGGATCTGGATCGGCTGAAAGCCGATCTGGGCGCGAGCAGTACGCGAGACGACACCGCGGACGATCCGTACTCGGATGATTCCTACGAGTACGACTACCTCGATGAGGATGAGGACACCGGTCGACGGTAGCGGTACGAGCACGGGGTGCGGGCCGCCGGGTCCGCGTCACCGAGTACCACCGTCGGGCAGTGCTCCTCGCCAGCACAAGGTGCGCCAGGGGTGCGCGTCCCACTCCCGCTCCACATGTGGGATGCGCACCCGTCCTCAAGCGCTCCGAGTGCCTCCTGGGCAGCCATCGCGCGACCGACGATCCACCGGAGACAGCCGTCCCGGGCCGGCGGGAGCCGTCGGCGTCCCGTGAACGGCCGGTCGCGGGAGTCCGCACGGGCCGTAGACCCATCGGCGGCCCATCGGCCGCGCGTCTCCGGGGTTCGCACGGGCAGGGTCCACGGATCGGGGTCCACGGGGCTGGTTACGTGGTCGCTTCACGGGTTCCGGCCGGTCACCGGCCTATGGCGTCACCAGGTAGCACGTGGCGCCATGGACGCCCACCAGACGGCCCGACGGGTTCGCCGGATGGGCTGTCACAGGTACGGCCGGCCCGTACACCGCCGTCATACCGCCGTCGCGGGTCCAGCGTATGGGCAGGGGCGTGATCGGGTTGAGTCGGACGCGTGTGAGCCATTCGAATTTTGTTGCATTTAGTTATTTATATGAGACATACCGTAACAGACCGCCACATGATCTATGCCACTATGGGCAATATTCGAGCTGAGCATCCCGGTCAGTACGGACTCGACCGATACACGTGGCAAACTGACGGGGTCACATCGCCATCGGACCACACCGGCTGGCGGCGATGACGGCCGTTCCGTCCGAGCGGGTCTCGGCCTGGACGTGAGCCTACGAGAAGGCTGCTGGCAGGCATCGGCGCGTTGCCCGCAAGGTCGAGACGGAGGCCGGCTACATGTCCACGAAGCCGCCGTCCGCCTCCTCAGATCATGCTACCCAGGGTGATGAACGGTCACGTTCTCCCCGCTCGCTCCGTGCTCTGTACGGTGTGCTCCCGCTCACGTCCGCCGCGGCCGTCGTCGTCGCGGCACTGTACGCCGCCCGGGATGGCCGGCCCGCGTGGGACGCGCTCGCCCCGGCCCTACCGGTATGCGTGCTCGGCCAGCTACCAGTAGTCATTCGCCGAATCGGCCGGAACCTCGACGATCTCAACCTCGGAGAGATCTCGCTGATCATCGCCCTCGCGCTGGTCCCGGGCCCGTGGGTCGTCCTGCTCAGCCTGCCGACAACGCTGGGAGCACACCTGGTCGCCGGGCACCGGCCGCTCCCAGCGCTGCTGCGCGCCGCTGTCGTCACCACGAGTACCGGAGCGGCCGTCCTGGCCGCGGCCGCGGTCATGGGTGGCCGCGACCTGCCGGCGGCACTGCCGGACACCCGCGCGTTCGCCGCCGTGGCCGTGGCCGCCATGGTGTGCGGCATCCTCACCTGGCTTCTCACGCTTCCCAGCACGTTCGCGGCAACGCGGTCGAGATGGCCGGTCCACCGCATGCCGCATGACAGCCTCGCCATCCTGCGGATGCAGCCGATCGTCGCGAACACCGCGCTGGGCCTGCTGGTACTCGCGGCCGCGAGCTGGAATCCGGTCGTCGCGCTGGCGCTTCCACTCGCCGCGGCCGGCCCCGGCATCGGCCACTACCGCAGGCTGCGCTCCCTGGAGGAACGCGGTCACTGGGACGAGGTCAACACCGCAGCCCGGGAACTCGCCGACGCCGACGAGCCAACCGTCGTCATGATCGCACAGCGCAAGGCCGAGACCCTCTTCCACGCGGACAGCACGGTATTGACCATCTGGTCCCCGGTCCCCACCGACACGGCACCCACCGAAAGCACATCCACCGACACCACGTCGGCAACGACCGACCAGCGCGCGCCGGCAACGGCCGAGCGGCATCCGTCCCCCGGCACGCCGCCGGAAGACGTCCGCCAGGAAGATCCTCTTCCGGGGCGGGACACCCGCCGGCAGGAAGAGCGCCAGCCAGCTCCGCCCGGGCGTCGCAGGTGGCTGCCATCCCGGATTCGGGAGGTCAGCGCCCCCCTGCTCGCGGGCGAGGAGCAGATCGGTGTGCTCACCCTGGGCTTCCGCCGGCCGACGGCCTGGCGTCGCCACGAGGAGCAGGTCCTGGCGGCCTTCACCCAGACGGTCTCCCGCGCCCTCGCGCATGCCCGGCTGGAGGCCCACGCCCGCCAGGTGGCCGAGGAGCAGGCCCACGACGCCGGGCACGACTGGCTGACCGGCCTGGGCAACCGCCGGCTGCTGATGGCCAGGGCAGCGGCCGAGATGCGGCGGCAGGCCGAGACCGGGCGGTCCGTCGCCCTCGTGATGATCGACCTGGACCGCTTCAAAATCATCAATGACACCCTCGGGCACAGCGCCGGGGACCGGGTGCTACAGGCGGTCGCCGAGCGGCTGCGACGCGGCATCCGGGCGGACGACGTCGTCGCCCGCCTGGGCGGAGACGAGTTCGCCGTCCTCGTCACCGGCATCGACGACCCCGCCCAGGCCGAGGCGACCGCCGCCGAACTCGCCGACGTGCTGTGCCGGGACGTCGTCATGGATGGCATCCCGCTGGCGGTGGAGGCGTCCCTCGGGGTCGCCTGCCACCCACAGGACGGCAGCACCATCGAGGAACTGCTGAAACACGCCGACATCGCCATGTACCAGGCGAAACACTCCCACCCCCGGTGGCGGCGCTTCGACGCCGGCAGCCACGACCCGTCCCTGGAACGGCTCGCCCTGGTCGCCGAGCTGCGCTCCGCGATCAGCGGGAACGAGCTGGTGCTGAACTACCAGCCCCAGGTGGAGCTGCGGACCGGGCGAATCAGCGGCGTCGAGGCGCTGGTGCGCTGGAAACATCCACGACGCGGGATGCTCACCCCCGAGATGTTCGTCCCCGCGATCGAGCAGTCCGGGCTGGTGCAGGACTTCACCAAGGCGATCCTCGAGCAGGCCCTCGTCGCGTGCGCCGGCTGGCGGGCCAGCGGGTTCGACATCACGGTGTCGGTCAACCTCTCCGCCCGTAACCTCCTGAACACCGAACTTCCCGGGGACGTGGCGAAGTTGCTGGTCAAGCACGACGTTCCGGCGGCGGCGCTCACCCTGGAGATCACCGAGACCGCGATGATGTCGGACAAGCGGACGGCCTACCGGCTGCTGGGCAAGCTGCGGGAGATCGGCGTCCGGATCGCCGTCGACGACTTCGGCACCGGGTTCTCCTCCCTGACCATGCTGCAGGAGCGGATCCTCGACGAGGTCAAGGTGGATCAGAGCTTCGTCCGCAAACTGCTGGTCGAGCAGGGTGACGCCGCGATCGTCTCCGCCACGATCCACCTGGCGCACACCCACAACCTCCAGGTGGTCGCGGAGGGGGTGGAGACCGCCGAGCTCATGGCCGCGTTGGCGGCGCTGCGGTGCGACTTCGTCCAGGGCCTGCACACCGGCGCGGCCATGCCGCTGCCGGAGCTCACCGCCTATCTGCGGGCATCGGAGTCCGCGCCCCGCCAGGCCGGTCGGCACGAACGCCCGGATCCTGCCGCTGTACCGCAGGCGGCCCCGCGGCCCCAGACCCGCCGGGGACTGACCAGCCCAGGCACCCAGCCCAGGGACGCTGGCCGACCGGGACCGGAATCGGGACCGGCTACCCGGCGGGAGGGTGTTCCCCGACAAGCTCGGCCCGGCCCTCTTCGGCGGCACCCGCACCGTTGACGGAGCCGGCAGCGCCCCCGGCGGTGCCCTCATCGGGGTGGGCGGTGACCTCCCCGACGATCCAGGCGGGGACCCCGCGGGCGGCGAGCAGGTCCACGGCGGCGGGCGCGTCGTCCGCGCCGAGCAGGGCGACCATCCCCACCCCGAGGTTGAACGTGCGTTCCATCTCGGCCCGCGGTATGCCGCCACGCCCGGCCAGCAGGACGAACAGGGGCGGCGGGGCCCAGGTGGAGCGGTCCAGCCGGGCGGTCAGGCCGGCGGGCAGCACCCGCGCCAGGTTGGCCGCGAGCCCACCGCCGGTGACATGCGCGAAGGCGTGGACGTCCAGAGCCTCGGCCAGAGCGAGGCAGTCACGAGCGTAGATCCGGGTGGGGACGAGCAGCGCGTCACCGAGAGTGGTATCCAGGTCGTCCTCGTGGCGGGCCAAGGCGGCCCGGCCTTCCGCGGACACCCCGCCGGGGCCGTCCGGGTCCGGCGGGCCGAGCAGCGCGTGGCGCACCAGGGAGTACCCGTTGGAGTGCAGGCCGGACGAGGCCATCGCGACCACCGCGTCCCCGGGCCGCACCCGATCCGGCCCCAGCAGCGCGTCCGCCTCCACCACACCGACGCCGGTGGCGGCGAGATCGTAGTCGTCGGCGCCCATCAGGCCGGGATGCTCCGCGGTCTCACCGCCGACCAGCGCGGCGCCGGCCTGCTGGCAGCCCTGCGCGATCCCGGCGACGATCGCCGCGATCCGCTCCGGGACGACCGTCCCGCAGGCGATGTAGTCCAGCAGGAACAGCGGTTCGGCGCCGCAGACCACCAGGTCGTCCACGACCATCGCGACCAGGTCGACACCGACGGTGTCGTGCCGTCCGACCGCCCGCGCAATGGCAATCTTCGTGCCTACGCCGTCGGTCGACGAGGCGAGCAGCGGGCGCCGGTAGCGGGTGACATCGAGTTCGAACAGCCCGGCGAAACCGCCGAGGGAACCGACCACCTCGGGCCGCGTGGCCCGGGCGACGTGCTCGCGCATGAGCGCGACGGCACGGTCACCGGCATCGATGTCGACGCCGGCGTCCCGATAGGACACCGTGGCCGGAGGCGAGGCTGG
>NZ_CAAAFS010000023.1:0-10306 GCF_900634755.1 Protofrankia symbiont of Coriaria myrtifolia | reverse complement strand
CCCCCAGCCTCGCCTCCGGCCACGGCGTCCCGATAGGACACCGTGGCCGGAGGCGAGGCTGGGGGCGGGGCCGGTGTCGGTGTCGGGGGAGGCGTCACCATCCTCGCGGCCGGTGGGCCAGGCGGAACGGGCGGTGGCACGCTCACCCCGACTGCACCACGGAGTCCACGTCCGGGGATGGGTCGGCGCCGTTCATCCCGGCCGTGATCTCGCTCACGACGTCCTCCAGCAGGTACTTGCCGAGATGGT
The DNA here is from genome assembly GCF_900634755.1 of Protofrankia symbiont of Coriaria myrtifolia. NCBI lineage: Bacteria > Bacillati > Actinomycetota > Actinomycetes > Frankiales > Frankiaceae > Protofrankia > Protofrankia symbiont of Coriaria myrtifolia. Next base: position 10,057 of record NZ_CAAAFS010000023.1, on the reverse strand, counting down.
CGGTGTGTGGGAGCGGCACCGGATACACCCCGTCGAAACAGGCCCGGCAGAGCGTCTCGGCCGGCTGCCGGGAGGCCTCGACCAGGCCGTCCAGCGAGACGTAGGCGAGCGAGTCGGCACCGAGCGACTCACGGATCTCCTCGACGCAGGCACTGCTCGCGATCAGCTCCGCCCGGGTGGCGAAGTCGATGCCGTAGAAACACGGCCAGCGCACCGGGGGCGAGGAGATCCGCACGTGTACCTCGGCGGCGCCGGCCTCCCGCAGCATCCGTACCAGGGCCCGCTGGGTGTTGCCACGCACGATCGAGTCGTCGACGACGACGAGCCGACGGCCGTCGATCACATCACGCAGCGGGTTGAGCTTCAGGCGGATGCCACGCTGGCGGATGGTCTGCGACGGCTGGATGAAGGTGCGTCCCACATAGGAGTTCTTCACCAGGCCCTCGCCGTAGGGAATCCGGCTGGCCTCGGCGAAGCCGACCGCCGCCGGCACGCCGGACTGCGGCACCCCGATAACGAGATCGGCGTCCGCCGGGGCCTCGCGGGCGAGGGTACGACCGACCTCGACCCGGGCCGCGTGCACGGAACGGCCCGCGATCGTCGTGTCCGGGCGGGCCAGGTAGACGTACTCGAACAGGCAGCCGTGCGGCGTCGCGGGCGCGTATCTGCGCGAGCGCGGCCCGGCGGCGTCGATGACGACCAGTTCGCCGGGCTCGATCTCGCGGACGAACTCGGCGCCGACGATGTCGAGGGCCGCGGTCTCGCTCGCCACGACCCAGCCGGCCGCCGGGGCGTCCCCGCCGAGCCGGCCGAGGACCAGCGGGTGCACCCCGTGCGTGTCCCGGGCTGCGTACAGGGTCGAGGTGTCGCAGAAGACCAGCGAGAACGCGCCGGCCAGCTGTGGCAGCACGGCCATGGCCGCGTCCTGCAGCGTCGGGCCCGGATGGGCGGCCAGCATGGCCGTGATCAGATCGGAGTCGGTGGTCGCCCGGATCCGGTCCTCGCCGGTGTCGACAAGATCGGCGGCGAGCTCGACGGTGTTGGTCAGGTTACCGTTGTGACCGAGCGCGACAGCGTTTCCACGCTGCGATGAGCGGTAGGACGGCTGGGCGTTCTCCCAGGTCGACGACCCGGTCGTCGAGTAGCGGGTGTGCCCGATGGCCACGTGGCCGGACAGGCTGGCCAGCGTCACCTCGTCGAAGACCTGGGCGACCAGCCCCAGCTCCTTGAAGACGAGGACGGTCCGGCCGTCGGCGACGGCGATGCCCGCCGCCTCCTGACCCCGGTGCTGTAGCGCGTACAGTCCGTAGTAGGTGAGCTTCGCGACGTCCTCGTCCGGCGCCCACACCCCGAAGACCCCGCAGGCGTCCCGCGGACCGGGATCATCGGAGTAGTCGAAAACGCCATGATCGGGACCGCAGCATCCCGCACCGAAGCTCCCAGCGCCCGTGTGCGATGCGCTGGGGCCACGCGCCGTCACAGCCTGCGGAATGCGGGCAGACCCGGGGCCTCCCGCCGAACAGGCAGGTGGACAGGTCGAACAGTCACCGACGTCGCGCAACACAGCTCCTTGGACGTCATTGGTACTGGTCCGACGTCCACGCTAGCAGCGCGGGCCCGGGGCGACACCCGTCGATCTACAACTCATGCGGGCGGGAGCGGATATCACAGGCATGTTCAGCGTTTCTGACAGCAAAACCAGCGCGGCGACGTTCCTGGCGGGACGGCGGGACGGCGGGACGGCGATCATCACACCGGTCGGGAGCACCAGGCGTCCCAGCGTGATCATCTGGTCCGCGGCGGCGGGCCCGTCGGGCCGGCGGCCGGGTGAGCCCAACCGGATGATTCCGGTCAGGCGATCCGCAGCAGCGGGAGGTACGGACGAAGATCGGCGCGGGCGCCGCTGGCTCGGACCCGACCGTCCGCCGTCGCATCCGACCAGCTCAGCCGGCCTGCCGCGAGCTCGACGAAGGCGACCGCCCCGGCCTCGACCACGTTCGGCGGGGTGCCCCGGGTGTGCCGCGGGCCCTCGACCGCCTGCACCGCGGCGAAAGGGGGTACCCGGACCTCCACCGAGCGCCCCGGGGCACGGGTCACGAGCTCACCGGTGCACGCCTTCACGGCGAGCCGCAGCGCGTCCCGGGCCGGCTCGACCCCGAGATCCAGGCCGTGCACGACGCCCGCCAGCACCTCGGCGAGCAGCAGATCCCCGAGGCGTATCCCGGCACCGCCATCACTACCACCACCGCCGTCCGTCCCGCCGGTTCCGGCGGCCGGGAACCCGTCGTCGGCGGCCGTGACAGCGACCAGACGTCCGGTGTCGGCGCCGTCGACAGCGGCCACCGCGGCGGCGACGCGCTCCCGCAGCCGCGAGCGGGCGCCGGCCGCGAAACCAGCGGGATCGCCCAGAGCGGGGGCGTCGAGGCCGCCGGCCGTCGGCTGCCGGCCGGCAGGGAGGGCGGTGAGATGGCCGGCAAGGTAGACGGACGCGGACAGCGTCGGCGCGGTGGCGGGCGGCGGTGCGGACGCGGCCGCGTCCGCGAGCGCGGCGACGGACCTGGCCAGACGCCCGACGACGTCCGCGACGCTGCGGCCGGGCAGCCGGCTCGGCCGCGTGAACGCCAGGTCGGCGGATGCGTCCACCTGGTCCGCGATCCGCTCCCACTGGCCGATCAGCGCCGGCACCAGCTTCGGATCATCACGACGAGCCGCGGACGCCACCGTCCGATTATCGACCGCACGCCAGCGGCCGGTCGTCAGCCGTCAGCCGGTGGTCCGGTCATCGGCCGTCGGTCGGTGATCAGGCCGCGACGCGATTATTGATCTTTTACTCCTGGAACGCTGGCCTGGGCCGTCGAAGAGGAGGATGGGCCGATGGACACGCAGCCGTACGGGAACGTGATCGTGGACGCGAGCGCCGGCGGCACAGCCCCGGACGACCCGTTCGGGACGGCCGCCATCCGCCGCCGGGTGCTGGACGCCTGGGCCGCCTCCCCCGCCCGCTTCCGCGAGGACGCGAACGCCGAGGAGGACGCCGCCCGCGGCGCCTACCACGACCGCCTCGTCGTGGAACTGCTCCAGAACGCCGTGGACGCGGCCCAGGACGCCGGGGCCGACTGCCGTGTCCTCATAACGCTGACCAGCGGCGACGCCCCCGGCAGCCACGCTCCTGGCAGTCATGCTCCCGGCAGCCGTGCCCCCAACGGTCATGGCCCCGGCGACGGCGAGCGCGGCGGTGACGGTCACGGCAGCGGGGGCGGCAGCATACTGGAGATCGCCAACACCGGGGCGGCGCTGTCCGTACCGGGGGTCGAATCGCTCTCGACACTGCGTGCCTCGGCCAAACGTGACACCGCGGCCCTCGGACGCTTCGGCGTCGGCTTCGCCGCGGTCCTGGCCGTCAGCGACACCCCGTCGATCGTGTCGCGGGACGCCCGGGACACCGCCGGCGTGCCGGGCGGCAGCCGCGGCGTCCGCTGGTCGAAGCGGGAAACGATCGACGCGGTGGGCAGGCTCGGGGTGCCGGCCCTCGACACCGAACTGGCCCGCCGCGGCGGTGCCGTCCCGGTGCTCCGGCTGCCCCTGCCCATCCTCGACGCGGCACCGCCGCCAGCGGGCTATGACACCGTCATCCGGCTGCCGCTGCGCGACGCCGACGCGACCGCCCTGGCCCGCGCCCTGCTCGCGGGCCTCGACCCGACGCTCCCGCTGGTCATGCCCGGGCTCACCGAGGTCACCGTTGTGATCGACGGCGTCCCGCGGACCCTGTCCTGCACCTGGGCGGACCGGACACCGGACGGCATGGAGATCGCGGTGCTCGACGGCAGGCGCTGGCTCGGCCGGGTCCGGCGCGGGATGATCCCGCCCGCCCTGCTCGCCGACCGACCGGTGGAGGAGCGGGCCCGCACCGGGTTCGAGACACGGGCCTTCGTACGCGAGGGCGGCTGGCCCGCGGACGTGCCGAAACTCGTCCGCGCGCCGCAGCCGACCGACGAGCGGCTGTCGTTGCCGGTGCTGGCCAGCGTGGGCCTGCCGCTGGAGCCGTCCCGTCGGCACACGGTCGCCGGCCCGCTGCGGGACTGGCTGGTCGACCGGCTCGCCGAGACCGTCGTCGACCTCGCCGTCGACCTCGCCGTCGACCTCGGCAACGGCCGTCTGCCGGCACCGGACGCCCAGCCCACGTCGGCACCAGCGTCAGCACCGACGATCGCGAATGTCGCATCGACACAGACGCAGTCGCTCTGGGACGTCCTGAGAGCGCAGGAGACCCTGGACACGCAGTGGCCACAGGCGGATCCGGCGGGACCTGCCGCCTCGTCGCCGCGGACAGCGTTGGACGCCTCACGCTGGCAGGCAGCGCTGGACGCCCCGTCGGCTCCGGCGCCGACGGCCTCGCTCGAGCTCGTCCCCACCGGGCTGCCGGTCGGCGACGTCGACGCCAGACTGCGGGACACCCTCGCCCGGCTGCTGCCGGACGCGCCGATGCTGCCCGGCGGCCGCCGTGGCGGCGACTGTCTCGTCTGCGACCTCGGCCCCGCGACCGATCCGGTCACCGCGCTGCTCACAGCCGCACCCGACGGTCCCGCCCCGGCCCTGGAAGATCCCGCTCCGGCCCTGGCGTCCACGGGCACCGCCGTGCTCACCGGCGGTCTCCCGCCCGCCGGCGCGGACCTGTCCGTCGGTGACGACGATCGCGCGGGCGGGCCCGTCGACGACCCCGGTGGCACCGTCGACGGGCTGTTGCCCGCAGCCTATGCCGCCCGCCGCTGGCGGCCGGCCCTCGACGCCCTGGGGGTACGCCGCCTCGACACCGCCGGGGTCGTCGAGATCCTCGCCGAGCTGCGCAGGACGCCGGCCTGGTGGGCGCGGGTCTACGCGGCGCTGGCGAACGCTCCCGACCGGGACGCCCTCGGCGCCCTGCCCGTCCCGCTGGCCGCTGCCGCATCCACCGCTGCCGGAGTCCCCGCGGCCATAGTCCCCGCGGCCGCTGTGACCACCACGGCCATCGCGGACGCGGACACCGACACGAGCGTGACCGGCGTCGCCGACAGCCCCCAGGAGCTGGGTGTCCGGATGGTCACCGGCCCGCGCGGGGTGCTGCTTCCCACCCCCGAGCTGGACGTTGTCGCGCTGGTGGCCTCGGGTCTCCCGCTGCGGGTGGCGCATCCGGACGCCTGCGCCGGTGCCGCCCGCGACGCCCTGCGCACACTGGGCGCGGTCGAGGGCACCCCCGCCGGTGTCCTGCGCGACGGCTCCGTCCGTGACGCGATCATGGATGTCGACGCGGACACCGATCCCGACGCCGCGCTCGCGCTGGCGGGCGCCGTCCTCGCTCTGGTCCGGGACGCGGGCCTCGGTGTCGCCGGCGGCATCGATGGCGGCGGCATCGGCACTATCGACGACGGAACCATCACTTTTGGCGACGAGGGTGCCTCCGGAGAGCTGTCCTGGCTCGCTGACCTGCTGCTTCCGGACAGCGACGGCGAGTTCACCCCCGCCGCCGAACTCCTGATCACCGACGGCCCGCTCGACCAGGTGCTCGCGGCGGACGCGCCGTTCCGCGCCCTGGCCGACGACTTCGCGCGGGCATGGCCGGTAGAGGTCCTCGAAGCGGTCGGGGTGCTGCGGACCTTTGCCGTGCTCAGCGCCACCGACGTCCGGCTCGATCCGGACGAGCCAGTCCTGCTCGACCTGGACGACAGTGACATCTGGGTGGCGGAGGTCACCGCTGGCGGCTCGGCCGGGGCCGGCCCGGCTCCGGCCGAGCCGGGCGCGCCACCCGCCCTGCGGACCTTCACCGCCATACGCGATCTCGAGCTCGTCGACCCGTCACGGTGGCCCGCCGCGCTCGCGGAACTGGCCCGGCCACCCCTGCGAGACGTGATCATGGGTTTCGACCGGTTCCGGTGGCCCGATCATCCTGGGTGGAGCCGGCGGGCCGGTGCCGACACCGACCCCGATGCCTGGTCGGCCGCGCACGTCGGCGTGTCGTACACGCGCTGGTGGCTCTCGCGCAACGCGCTGCTTCCGGTTGCCGGATCCACGGCCGTGCTGCCGCCACCGGAGCTGGCGCTGCCCGGCGCCGACCCGCTGCTGGTCGGGCTGTTCGCGCCGGCCGCCCCCCTGCCCGGGGTCGACACCGACCTGCTGCGCCGGCTCGGCTGCCGGCTCACGCTCGCCGACGTCCTCGGCGATCCGGACGCCGTGCTCGACCTGCTGGACCGACTCGGCGACGCCGACCGGGACGTGCCGTGGCCGGCGGCCCGCGCCCTCTACATGGCCGCGGTGGACGCCGTCGCGGCCCTCCCCCGTGCCGGAATCAGCAGCGACGGCGCCGACGACGCCTACCGCGAGGCCGACACCGTCGCCGACGGCGAGACCGACAGCGACGGACCGGCCGGCATCGACCCACCGCTGACCGTCCGTACCCCGCACGGCGTGGTACGGACGTCCAACGCCGTGATCGTGGACGCGCCGGACCTCCTGCCGCTGCTCGGCGCGGGACGCGGCGCGCTGCGGCTGCCACTGGACCGGGCGGCCGAAGCGTCCTACGTGCTCGGCGTTCCCCTGCTCTCGTCGCTGGGCGACTGCGACGTCATCACCGCCCACGACATCGCCGTCGAAGCCGGCGAGAGGGCCGGCGCGGCGAGCGCCTCCCCGGCCCCGGAAACCCCGGAAGAGCTCACAGCGCCGGACGGGACGCCGTACCTTTCCCATGGCCGCCTGCTCGTGGCCGATGTCGACGGCCAGCCCACACCTGTCCCGTGGCGGGTGCTCGGCGGCATCGGCGGGGAGATCCACGTCGATGCCGGCGCCGGGACGGACGCGCTGGCCAGGGCCCTGGCCTGGCACGCCGGCACCTGGGACCGCCGGCACGCCATCGCCGAAGCGCTGCGCAACCCTGCCGGCGAAGCCCAACGCCAGGCCGAAGCCGACCTCGACGACTCCTGACCCAGCAGCGCCCGGCCACCGACTCGACAGGCAACAGCGGACACACAGGGCAGGAGCCGCCGTTAAAGGTTAGGCGGTGAACGGATGGCCCACTACGAGGCCCGGCACTGGGAGCCCTCCTATGGCGCGCCCGCCCGCCGCGACCGCCGAGGTGGAACATATCGGTCATATGTTCCGGATCCCCTGGTTAACCGCCCGCTGATGGTCGATGCGGAACTCGACGCCCAATGCGCCCAAGCCGAGGCCGTCGTACGGGGCCTGGCTCACAGCCCGGACGCCCGCGGGCTGGAAGGTCTTGCCCGCTTCCTGCTCCGTTCCGAGGCACTGGCCTCGTCCCGGATCGAAGGGCTACAGGTGGACGGATCGCCATGGCCGCTCCCGTGAGTCCCAGGGGAAGCGGCGTCAGGCGCGTTCCAGTTCAGCCGTTGCGCGGCTACTCCAACAACTTCCCGAAGTGACGGCGACAGACGGCCGGCCGCCGTGGCTGGGAGCGGCTGTGGACGGGGCGGCTATGACGCGGGGTGGTCGTCGGTGCGGGCGGTGGGGACCTGGTGGCGGAGGCGGTTGCGGCGGCGGGTCGTGGACCAGATACCGACCAGGCCGAGCAGCGTGCCGACGGCCGCGGTGGCGATCCACCACAGGTGACCGTCAGCGCGTAGATCATCCCAGAACGGCAGCATCACGATCAGCGCGACGAGCCACAGGACCGTGCCCACCCGCACCGACAGCACACCGTCGTACGGGAGCGGTTCCAACTGTCGCCGCTCACCCGTCGCGCTCACCCGTACGACGCTACCCGGGCCGGGTCGCCCCGGCACGATACCCCGGTACGACGCCCCCGCACGCGGTCCGCCGCGCAGGGACCCCGGCCAGGCGCGGCAACACAGGTCATGATCCAAACGATTTTGCTGCTATATACGGTTTTCGGCCGAAAAAGCGTACACAACGACAAACTCGCGGTGATCTTGCAAGCGGACGGCGCACGTCGGGAGGGCGTCGAGGGGCCCGGCAAACGGCAACGGGGCGTCAGGAGGACAGGAGGGCGCGGCCGGCGGCGGCGTGGACGGCGTCGTCCTGGGGGGTGTGCACCCGTCCGCAGAGGACGTTCCGGTAGTGGCGCTCCAGGGGATTCGTGCGGGTCAGGCCGGGATTGCCGATCAGGGCGACCGCCTTGCCCACCGCGTCGATCGCGGCGTTCGTGACCGCCGACTTCACGACGCTGCCACGGGATGTGGGGAGGGCTTTCCCGGCGTCGACCTCGCGCGTGGTCGCCTCGACCAGCAGTCGGGCCGACGTCGATCTCCCCGACCGCGGCCTGGAAGCGCGGCAGGCTCGCCAGCGGCCTGCCGAGGTTGGACGGTACCCGCTCGTGCAGAAAACCGATCAGCCAGTCCCGGGCCGCCTCGGCGACCCCCAGATAGATCGAGGCGATGGTCAGACCGCCCCACGCCGCGAGGCCGGACGCGACGGTGGAATCGACCGCCCCCGGGTCCCGCAGCTTCGACGCGGGCGTCAGGCCGATCCCCGCCGCGGCGTCCAGGCGCACCCGGTTGAAGATCACGTCGTGGCTTTCGGTTGCGCACATACCGAAGTGGTCCCAGGTACGGACGATCTCGATGCCCGGGGCGTCCGCCGGCACCAGGAAGGTGCCGATCCGCGGCTCGCGCGGTCTTGGCCGCGCCGAGGCCGGCTCCGGCCGCCCGTGGGAGGCGGCGTCCAGCACCGGATCGCCGGCGGCCCCGTCGACGGGATCACCAGCGAGCTCGGCGGCCGGGTCACTGGCGGGGTCGGTGGCTCCCCACACCAACATCCAGCGCAGCACCGGCGCGCCCGTCGAATAGATCTTGTGGCCGCTGAGCTCCCAGCCGTCCCCGGTCCAACGCGCTGTCGTCGCCGGTATGCCGCCGCGGGCGGGGGTGCCGAGATCGGGCTCCACCCGCAGCCCGTTGGCCAGCGCGCCCTCTTCGACGGCGGAACGCGCAATGAGCCCGTACACCTGCGCGGGCCATGGCTCAAAGCGTCCGCAGCTCGCGTGGATGATGTAGGTCATGGCGAGGACCAGTGCGGTCGACGGGTCGCCGCGGGCGATCGTCCCGAGCACCTCGACCACCTCGGACAGGTCTGCCTCCGCTCCGCCGTAGGCGGCCGGCACCGTCAGTCCGATCAGCCCGGCCCGGTGCAGCCGGTCGAGGTTCGCCACCGGAAAGGTCCCCGACCGGTCGTGCTCGGCCGCGGTCGCGGCGAACTCGACGGCCAGTTCGGCCAGCAGTTCCCGACGGGACTGGCGCGATGGCGCGATCGACGGTGTGACGCTCACTGGTGCGCCCCCTGTGCCATTGCAGATCAGGGAATGTTCATCCGGGCCGAAGAACACACGAAACCGCAGCGGGACGGTGGGACACCGGCGTTCACCGGGCGTCGTTTTCCAGGAAGGTCCCGTAGCGGCCGTCGTGGTAGATCAGCGGGGTCGCGTCGTCTCCGGTGTGTGCCTGCAGGACCCGGGCAACCAGCAGCCGGTGGTCGCCGGTGGCGACCCGGTGCTCAAGCCGGGCCCGCACCCAGGCTGGCGCCTCGGCGAGCAGCGGCTCACCGGTCGGCAGCCGTGTCCAGCGGGTCGGCGCGGCGAACCGGTCGATCCCCTTGATGGCGAAACGGTGCGCGAGATCGCGCTGGCTGTCGGAGAGCAGGTGTACGACCACCGTGTCCGCGACGAGCAACGACGGCCAGCTCGACGACGTCGACGCCACGGACAGCGAGATCAGCGGCGGTTCGAGCGACAGCGAGGCCACCGACGTCGCGGTGAAGCCGACCGGGCCGGAGGCTCCTTCCAGGGTCACCACCGTCACCCCCGCGGCGTGCCGGCGGAAGACCCGGCGGTAGGCGTCCGGGTCGACCCCACGCTCGGCGGCGTTCTTAGCATCGGCGGGAGCGGCGCCGACAAGCCGGACCACCGGACCACCGGACCACCGGACCACCGGACCACCGGCGATACCATGATCGTTCAGCGATTCGGTGAGCCGGGCCTGCGCCGCGTGGCAGGCGGCGGCGGACGCGGGCCGGGCCTGGCCGCCGCTCACCGCGCGCCCCCCGACCCGGTGGCCGCCCC
>NZ_CAAAFS010000022.1:0-9878 GCF_900634755.1 Protofrankia symbiont of Coriaria myrtifolia | reverse complement strand
GCCGGAACTCGACGACGAGACCGCGGCCAGCGCCGTGACGGCCGCCCGGACCAGCCCGCCGTTCGCCGCGGACCAGGCCGCGGTCTCGTCGTCGAGTTCCGGCAGCCTGGCTTCGATGATCGAAAACGCCGGGACGGGGACGGTCGCGCCGAGCTCGGCCAGCAGCGGACGCAGATGCAGCTCGGCAACGGGCAGATGCGCCGGTGCGCCCGACACGATCACCGGTATGGCGACCACCCCGGCCAGCGCACCCGACGGGAGCGGGTCGAGGAAGGCCTTGAGCAGACCGGTGTAGGTGGCCTTGTACACCGGCGTCGCCACGACGAGCACACCTGCGCCGCGGACGGATTCCACCGCGCTCGCGACGGCACCGGTGCTGTCGGTGAACAGCTCCGGTGCCAGCAGGGCGAGGTCGACGTCACCGGATTCCGCGGCCGGTTCCGGGGCCGCCGTCCCGAACGCGGGATCGGTGGTCAGACCGTCGCGGATCCGGTCGGCGAGCGCGCGGGCGACCGTGAGCGTCCGCGAACCCGGGCGGGGGTTTCCGCTCAGGACGATGATGCGCGGGAAGGGCTGCGGCATGACCAGCCTCCGACTGGGCTCTCAGTGATCCTGAAACCTGGGCCGCCGGCGGCGCGGGAAGAGAGTGATCGCGCCGTCTTCGGCCGATGGGCATATGGATGATCGACGGGCTCGAAGCCTCTGTCCATTCTGTTCCACGGCCACGGTCAACTGTTTGGTCAACTGCTCGGTCAACTGTTTGGTCAATTACTCAGCGATCGGACCAGGAACGAGGCCACATCGAGTTTCTTGTCGAGGACGCCGGCCTCGGTGTAGATGTCCGCGGTGCGTTGCAGGTCCTTTACGACGGTGTCGTCGATCGGGACCGCGAGCATGTTCCGGCGGCCGACCACCGTGGCCGCGACCGGCTCGGGCAGCTTCGTCAGGGAGGCGAACAATGTGGTGAACGCCTCCTTGTTGGTGTTCGTCCATGCGTATGCCCGGCCCTGACGGACCAGGAAGTCGGCGATGGCCGCGCGTTTCGCCGGATCCTCGAGCGCCTGCTGCGAGGCTACGGTGAATCCGAGCCCGGCGCTGATCCCGCTGCCGTCCCGAAGGATCCGGGCGCCCTTTGCCTCCGACAGCGCGATGTACGGGTCCCAGGTGGCCCATGCCGCGATCTGGTTGGAGTCGAAGGCGGCGCCGGCCGCCTGCGGCGTCAGGAATGAGATCTCCACGTCGTTCGGGGCGAGCCCGGCCTCCCGGAGCGCGCCGAGCAGCAGGTAGTGCCCGACGCTGCCCTTCGTGGTCGGCGAGACGGTCTTGCCCTTCAGCTCCGCCACGCTGTGGATGGGCGAGTCCTTGCTGACCAGGAGCGCGACCCCCCGCGGGGAGACTCGGGACGCGCCGACGACCTTCAGCGGCGCGCCGGAGCCGAGCGAGGACAGGACGGGCGCGTCCCCGGCGCCGCCGATGTCGGCGGCGTTCGCCCGCAGCGCCTGCAACAGGGGCGCCGCGGCGGAGAAGTCCGACCATTCGATCTTGTACGGCGCGCCCTTGAGCGCACCGGAGGCCTCGAGCACCGCCTTGTTCTGACCGACCTGGTCCGCGACCCGCAGGGTCACACCGGACAGGTCCGGCGCGGCGCCCGCCGGCGTCGCCGCCTGCGGCGCGTCGGATCCCCCGCCGCAGGCGACAGCCAACAGCAGGGCCACGAGCGCGACGACGCCGGCGAGCAGGCGGGATTTCGGACGGGTTGACAGACGTGACATCAGGCAACTCCGGTGCGCGGATCTCTGTCGTCCGCGAAGGTGAAGGAAAACGTGACGGTGGCGGGAAACAGGCCGGACGACCCCGGACAGCCCTGGCCGACGGAAACCGGCTGGACGGCGGGAACATCAGGGCCGCAGCCGGAAATCCTGGTTACGGAAAGCTACAATTCGACGGAAGACGGCCGTGCGCCGACCGGATCCGGGATGGCGGCAGCGACGAGGCCGTCATCGACAGCGGCTACTCCAGGCCCGACCGTAATCCACGCAACGACGTCGCGTCAGGACGGTCTCGGCAGGCACAAAACAGCACTCTGCGTATTTTTTGCTTGTTCAGTCAAGAAGTAGAAAAGTGACATGGATCACACAAGTTAGTCCGTTGACGCAGGTGGGAGCGTCATGCTTCCGTTGATTTCATGCTCAAGCCGGCGCTTCTGGTGACTCGGGGTCACATCGACCTTCTTCGGGTGAAGTCCGCCGCATGTCCGGCGTCCCGGCCAGGGACGTGACCTCATCTGAGGTGTGACGATCCGAAGGTGTGACGCGACGAGCGCCCGGCAGGCCCGCGCCAGGAATTTCTGATCGTCTTCGGTCGTCCACAACGGCTTGTTTTCGAATATCCGACAAACTGGCCATGTCTCCCGACGGAGCGGTCTCCCGACCGGAGCGGTCTCCCGACGGATCGCGACAGTTCCCAACAGACAGCCGGCGGATCCACCGCGATACAAGCCGTTCTTCCGGCTGGCCACCACCCGCGTCCAGCGTCCACCCGGCGGCACAGGTGAACGGTAGGGCGGCCCGTCGATCCGAGCAGCTACAGCACCAGAGCGTCCCCTGACCCCTCGCCGGCCACCACCGCCGGCAGCCAGGCACAGCACATCGACAGCGTCACCACTGACATCACCGCCGGCCTTGTGTTCCCGCCGGCTCTGTGTTCCAGCGGCCGTGCTGGCGCCGGAAACACATCCGGAGCGGAGAAATCCACAAGCGGAGAATTTGTGACGACACAGACACTCCCCGCGGGGAGGGACACGGCGCGCGCGGCCGGCCAGGACGGGGGCGCCGACGCGTCGGACAACACGCCCGCGGTGCCGGACGTCCCGCCCGGGCGCGGTGCCCCCGCGCTGACGACGGTCACCGCGTCAGCCGCCAGGCGGCGTGGCGTCCCGCGCTGGGTCCGGCGGCCGGTGGGCCCGCTGCTCCTGCTGCTGCTGTGGCAGATCGCGAGCTGGCGCGGCAGCACGTCCACCGAACTGCTCGCCTCACCATGGACGGTCGTCACCACCTTCACCGACCTCGTCGGCAGCGGCGAGCTGCCGACGGCGATCGCGGTGTCGCTGCGCCGCGCCGGCGCCGGCGTCCTGCTCGGCGGGTCTGTCGGCATCCTTCTGGCGCTGCTCGCGGGGCTGTCCCGGCTCGGCGAGGATCTCATCGACGCGTCGGTGCAGATGATCCGGACCGTGCCGTTCGTGGGCCTCATTCCCCTGTTCATCATCTGGTTCGGCATCGGCGAGACCCCGAAGATCGCCCTGGTCGCCTTCGGGGTCGCTTTCCCGCTCTACATCAACACCTACGCCGGCATCCGCAACGTCGACTCGAACCTCGTCGAGGCCGCCCGAACGGTCGGGCTGACCCGGCTGGGGCTGATCCGGCACGTCATCCTGCCCGGCGCGCTGCCGAACGTCCTGGTGGGGCTGCGCTTCTCCCTGGCCATCTCGTGGCTCGCGCTCATCTTCGCCGAGCAGATCAACGCCAACCAGGGCCTGGGGCAGCTGATGAACGACGCCCAGGAGTTCCAGCGGACCGACATCATCGTCGTCTGTCTGGTCGTCTACGCCTTTCTCGGGCTCACCGTCGACGCCATCGTCCGACTCCTCGAAAGGGGGCTGCTGTCGTGGCGACCGGCATTCAGCGGAACGTGACCACCCGGCCCGGCCCGGAAACGCCCGGGCAGTCCCCGACGCATCCAGCGGTGGACCGTCCAGCGGTCGACCGTCCAGCGGTCGACACCGCGGGCGGGCAGCCGGAGCGCGCCGACCCACCGACAGCCCCGGAAGCGGACCAGGCGCCCGCGCACCCACCGGCGGCCGGCCCGCTCCCGACCCCGGACAGCGCCCCGCTCGCCGCGACGGTCCGCGGCCTGCGGCGCGCGTTCGGCAGCAACGTCGTCATCGACGACCTCGACCTGGACGTACCGGCCGGCCAGTTCGTCGCGCTGCTCGGCGCCAGCGGCTGCGGGAAGAGCACGCTGCTGCGCATCCTCGCCGACCTCGACACCGAGATCAGCGGGCAGGTGCGGGTGGCGTCCCGGCGGGCCGTGGCCTTCCAGACACCGCGCCTGCTGCCGTGGAAACGGGTTTGGCGCAACGTCGTCCTCGGCCTTCCCGGCCGGCCCGACAGGGCCAGGGCGATCGCGGCACTGACCGAGGTGGGCCTCGCCCACCGGGCCGACGCCTGGCCGAAGACGCTCTCCGGCGGTGAGGCGCAGCGGGCCTCCCTCGCCCGCGCCCTTGTCCGCGACCCCGACCTGGTGCTGCTCGACGAGCCGTTCGGCGCCCTCGACGCACTCACCCGGATCCGGGTGCAGGGGCTGGTCGAGCAGCTGTGGCAACGTCACAGCCCGGCGATCCTGCTGGTCACCCACGACGTCGAGGAAGCCCTGCTACTCGCCGACCGGGTTCTGGTCATGAAGGACGGGGTGATCGCCCACAGCGCGACCATCGCCCTTGCCAGGCCCCGCGACGTCGGCGATCCGCGTTTCGTCGCGCTGCGTGCCGAACTGCTCGGCTGGCTTGGAGTCGGGCATGCCCGCTCCGAGGCGGCCAACGGTCGTCCGGCGCGGGACGGCGAGCCCGACCCGGCAGTCGATGTCCGAGAACCTCCACCCAGACAGAAAATCCTCTCATGACCTCTTCTCAGATACCCGCGTACTCGGACGTCGATCCGTTCCACCGCCGCCTGCACCAGATCACCCAGGACGAGCTGGACCCGGACACCGCGCAGACCTCGGGGATGCGCCGGTTCTCCGCCATCAGCGGCAAGACCGTCGGGTCGTCCAAACTGTGGATGGGGCAGGTGCACGTCGCCCCGGCCACCGCGTCCGGCAACCATCATCACGGCCGCTCCGAGACCGCCATCTACGTGGTCAGCGGCCATCCGGAGTTCGTCTTCCTCGACCAGGCGGTCGAGGGGACGGACGAGCCCGGCCCCGGCCGTGAGGTCCGGGTGCGGACCTCACCGGGTGACTTCATCTTCGTGCCGCCGTGGGTCCCGCACCGCGAGGAGAACCCCGACCCGAGCCTCGAGGCCATCGTCGTGATCGCCCGAAGCACCCAGGAGGGGATCGTGGTCAACCTCGAGGACCTGCAGTGGGCCGGGCCGGTCCTGACCAACGGATCGGATGTCGAGGGCTGTTCCTGACCGACCGTCCTGACCGACCCTGCTGACCGCTCGTTCTGACCGCTCGCTGGTCCCGTGCGGTCGCGATCCATCCCAACCTCGCACGTCATGTTCACGAGGAGCAGCGCCATGCCCGTGGAGTTCATCGGACTGATCGCAACCAACGAAGGGTCGGAAACGCATCGGAGCTCCGGAGCGGTCATCGACCCGAACTACGTCCGCCGGTTCGCCCGCGTTCACGAGGACGCCGACTTCGACCGGGTACTGATCGGCTACAGCTCCGCCTCACCCGACAACATCCAGGTCGCGGCCTATGCCGCGGCCCACACCGAGCGCCTGGGATATCTGGTCGCGCACCGGCCGGGCGTGGTCTTCCCGACGGTGGCGGCCCGCTATTTCGCCACCCTCGACCATTTCTCCGGCGGGCGGATCGCCGTCCACATCATCACCGGTGGCAGCGACGCCGAGCAGCGGCGGGACGGCGACTACCTGACCAAGGACGAACGTTACGACCGCACCGACGAATACCTCGACATCGTCCGCAGTGCATGGACGTCCACCGAGCCATTCAGCCACGAGGGGCGCTACTACAAGCTGGCGGACCATCTGGCCACCGTGCGCCCGGTCCAGCAGCCGCACATCCCGCTGTACTTCGGTGGGTCGTCACAGGCGGCCTACCGGGTCGGCGGCAGGCACGCGGACGTGTTCGCCCTGTGGGGCGAGCCGCTGGCGCAGACCGCCGAGCAGATCGCCGCGGTGAACCAGGCCGCCGAGCGGGCCGGCCGGCCCAGGCCGGGGATCAGCGTGTCGTTCCGGCCGGTCCTCGGCCCGACCGAGGACCTTGCCTGGGAGCGGGCGCACCGGATCCTCGCGGACACCCGCGCGAACCTGGCCGCGCCCGGCAGCATCTTCAGCCAGTTCCGCCACGCGTTCAGCCCTGAGCAGGCCCCGGCGAACGTCGGGTCACAGCGCCTGCTGGCCGCGGCCGCCACCGGCGAGCTGCACGACCGGGCGCTGTGGACGCCGCTGGCCGCCGCCACCGGTGCCGCGGGCAACTCGACGGCTCTGGTCGGCACCCCGGAGACGGTCGCGCAGGCGTTGCTCGACTACATCGACATCGGCGTGACCACAGTGCTGATCCGTGGTTACGACCCCTACGACGACACCGTCGACTACGGCCGTCAGCTCATCCCGCTGGTCCGTGAGGAGGTCGCCCGTCGGGACCGGGGGGAGGCCGCGAACCGCACCGCGATCGCGCCGGTACCCGCGGCACTGGCGGCCAACGGCGCGAGCGTGAACTGAACGTGAAGCAAACGTGAACCGAGTGTAAAGTCAACAGGCGGGTGGGTGTGCTACCAGTCAACCGGTCCACGCCCCTGTCCGGCGATCCCGGGGGGATCGCCGGATACCGTGTGCGCCAGGGCAAACACAACCGGCACCCGACAACGGGAAAACCCGGCACCAGGACGACGAAACACAACCTCCACGAAGCTTTCCAGCTCTGTTATCCTTCGGATGTGAATTATCACGTGGAGCCGAGACCACGCATCGCTGGTCCGCTGCACGCCGGGCTCCTTCTCGAGGCTTTCTGGCCTCCCCGTCGCGAACACGACTTCGATCAGTACTGTCCGGGCTCCCTCGCGCGCTAGAGACAAGATCAGCGCTCACCAGCCCGTTCCGCAAAATTCTTTTGGCCGTAGCGGCCGTCCGTCAGAATTTATGTGACCACTGATCGAAAACGACACAACATGTTTTCTCGCACCTGAGTACCAGTCCGGTGGAGCCGGGAGGTGTCGAGGAATCCGAAGGAGCCATTCACATGACCGCGCCACGCCCAGGTTCGTCCCACCTTGAGCAGCCCCGTCTCACGGTGACGCAGAGGGGCCGCCTGGACACCCTGACAACCGCCCGCGCAACGGTCGCCACCCCCCTCCGGCAGCAGCCGGAGCGCGATGTGGTCGTACTCGGTCGCGCCGCCTCCTGGCAGCAGCCGACCGTCCAGCCCTCGGCCGGTTCACCGATCACCGCACCGGCCGGCGCGCCGACGACCACGCCGCAGCGCCCCGAGCGCGGCGTGTGGATCGACCGTCCCACCTGGAGCGCGTTCGTCGACGGAAAGCTGCTCGACCTGACCTATCTCGAGTTCGAGTTGCTCGACTTCCTGGTGCGCCATCCGGCGCTGGTGCACTCCCGCACCGCGCTGCTGCGCTCGGTCTGGGGCTACAACCTCGACGACGACCCCCGGGCGGCCGGCCGGACCGTGGACGTACACATCACCCGGCTGCGGCGCAAGCTGGGGCCCGAGCACCGGGACCGCATCGAGACCATCCGCCGGGTCGGTTACCGCTACCGTCCCGTCTCCACGGGCCGCCAGGCGTAGGCCGGGCCCGACGGGGCTCCGGTCGCACCGACAGCGCCCGAACGACCGTCACCCAGTGGACTCAGCCTGACCGACGTCCCGGCCGCGCGGCCATCTCGAGCGTCAAGGTCACCTCGAACGTCGAGGCCGTCCCAGATGCCGGGGCGGGCCGTCGTCCGCGCGACGGGACATGTCGGTGAGTCCAGTTGCCTACCGTGCCCGCTACCGTGACGCTCGGGTATCCGAAGAATCACCGTGCGGTATGGTTCTTGAAGACTGCCATGACCACGCCAAGGAGATCATCATGCCGGGGGGCGTGACACGAGGTCAGCCGGAGCCCGGTTTCCCGATCAAGGCCGCTCCCGCGCCCGACGCCGGGCGCATCCGTCGCGACGCCAGCCAGCGGTGGGCACATACCGCTGGAAACACGTAGTTTTTCTGGTAATGAGCGCAGCGGAGAAGTACTTTGACCCGATGGACGGCGTGGCCGAAGCCCAGCTGGCATCGGTTCTCCGCCTGTCCGTGATGCGGCTGTCGCGGCGTATGCGCCAGGAGCGGTCGAACACCCTGACACCCACGCAGATCGCCACCCTCGCCACCCTGAAACGGCACGGTTCGATGACCCTCGGTGAGCTCGCCGCGCACGAGCGGGTGCAGCCGCCGTCGATGACGCGGGTGGTCGCCCACCTCGCCGAAGCGGGCCTGGTCGCCCGCGGCGCGCATCCCTCCGACGGCCGGCAGGTCATCGCGCGGATCACCGAAGCGGGCATCGACCTGCTGGAGGCCGACCGCCGGCGCCGCGACGAGTGGCTCGCCGAACGGCTGGCGTCACTGAGCCCGGACGAGATGGCCGCACTCGAGCGGGCCGCGCCCATCCTGGACACGCTGGCCGGCTCATGACGGGGCCGCCGTCGGCCCGTGACACGGCCCGCCACCACCAGTGCCGGTGCGCGCGGGCGGGCGGGGCATCCGCGTCCAGGTCGTCGACCGGGCGCCGTCTCTCCATGCCGCGCGTCATGCACCCATACCGTCCATGTAACCCATGTAATCCATGTCACCCATGCCGTCCTACAGCTCCACCCAGCCGCTGTCCTCCGCGGACGCGTCCGCGGCCGCCAGCACCCGCGCGATGGTGAGCAGGTCGTAGAAGGTCGCGCCACGGACCAGCGCGGGGTCGCCCAGCTCGGTGACCCGGACGACGTCGTAGGTCGCCTCGATCAGACCGGGACGTACGCCCGGGACCGCGCGCATCAGCAGATCGCGCGTGCCGTCCGCGTCCTGGCGCAGGACGCGGCGGCCCTGCACGACCATCCGCCCGCCGGTCCCGCAGATCGTGATCGTGGCGGTCTCCAGCCGGCCGTCGGGCCGCTCGTTGATCAGTGCTGTGGCGCCGCTGGCCGACAGCAGCGCGAAGGTGACGGGCGCGTCGGCGGTGAGCCTGGCCGCGGGCATGGCGTCCGGGCTGGCGCAGACGGCGAGCACCTCCCCGCACCAGCGGACGACCAGGTCGACGATCTCGGCTCGGCCGGACTGCCCCGCCGGGGCCCCGAGCACGGTCACCTGGGTGATCCGGCCGAGCGCGGCCATCGACGCCTGTACGTGCCAGGCCGCCGGCCAGGCCCGGCCGTCCATGGCGACGACATGCGCGAGGTCGGACTCCTCCGCCAGGTCGGCGACGACCCGCAGCGACTCCGGGTCGGCGGTTGTCGGACGAGCCAGCAGCACGTGCAGGCCGGCCTCGACGGAGCGGCGCGCGATCACGTCGGAGCCGGGCGGCCCCATCTCGATGCACACGGCCTCGATCTCGTCGGAGAGCATCGCGACCAGATCCGCGTAGGCGCGTGGTGCCTCGGCCTCCGCCGCCCAGGCCAGCGACTCCAGCGGCTCGGGCGCGAGCAGGCCGACCACGTCCACCCCCGCGTCCCGTAGCACCGGTGCGGTAGTGCGGTCGCTGCCATCCGTCGCCAGAGCCATCGCGCCGGGCAGGTCGGGCAGCAGTCGTCGGGTGTCACGTCGGCGCTCCCGCCATTCGCGCGCACCTGTCGGATCACGTTGGGCCACCAACTCGGGAACCGTTGTCACATACCGATAGTGCCCTCCAGCGCGGGGGCCTGGAGCGTTATTCATAACTACTCGGCATCAAACTCCCGACGCCAACAGGAGGAGATCTTTTTGTCCGACTTATTACCATCATTCCCATCAATGGTGAAGCCGGTGTCGGTAACCGGCGGCCGTATCATGCAGAATCCGCGGTCATGGCTCGGATGTTCGTGGCGTTGCTTCCACCGGAGGATGTCCTGCGGCCACTCGCCGATGCCGTCGAGCGGCTGCGAGCCGACCGGTCGGGGCCG
>NZ_CAAAFS010000021.1:0-14987 GCF_900634755.1 Protofrankia symbiont of Coriaria myrtifolia | reverse complement strand
GCGGGGGCACCTCACGCTCGCGACCCACCGGCCGTCCCCCCACCGGCCGTCCCCCCACCGGCAGGGCCGGCGCACCGACGCACCGGCACCGGCACCGGCACCGGCCGATCAACCGAACCTGGCGGTGTTGGTCGACAGCCTCGCCGGGGTCAGCGCCCGGCCGTGGACGGCGACCGGGTTCGCCCTCATGAGCAGCGGATCACCGCCCGGCCCCCCGTACGCGACGACGGCCACCTGGCCGCTGGCGGGCTGAGTCGCCGGCGGGCTGGGCCCGCTGGCACGCCAGGGCCCGCCACAGCGGCACGATCACCTGTCGGCCACGGCGACGGCGGGCCCGGGAGCGATCCTGTCCAGCGTGTCCAGTTCCCGCTCGCCAAGAACGATCTCCAGCGCCCGCAGCGCCGCGGTGAGCTCGTCGACACCGTGCGGGCGGATGGTCGCCGCGGTCAGCTCCGGCTGGGCGAGCAGCCAGGCGAGCGCCACGCTCGCGGGCCGCTCACCGAACGATTCGCACAGGGCCACGAACGCCTCGAACCGAGGCCGGTACCGCTCCAACCGCCGTTTCACCTGCCGCTGTTCCGGCACGCCCGCCGGCGCGTACGCTGAAACACCGTCGAGCAGCGCGTCCAGCAGCGGGCTGCGCCCGATCACGCCCACGCCGTAGGACTGGCAGACCGGCAGCACCTCCGTCTCGGCCGCACGCTCCAGCACGCTGTAGTCGCACAGGTTGCTGACAAGGCCGAGGGAACGCCGCCGCATCGCGGCCTCGTTGCCCGCCGCGATCTCCCAGCCGGCCAGGCCGGACGAACCGACATAGACGATCTTTCCCTGGGCGGCCAGCATGTCCGTGGCCTGCCAGATCTCCTCCCACGGGGTGTCCCGGGCCGGCGAGGATAGCTGAAGAAGGTCGATGTGGTCGGTGCGCAGCCGGCGCAACGACTCCTCGCAACGCCGCCGGATCTCGGGCCCGGACAGCTTCCCGTCACCCGCGGGCCGGCCCGGGCCCGGGCTGGCCGGTCCGTGCAGCCCGGTCGCCAGCACGATCTGGTCACGGCGCCCACGGTTCCTCGACAGCCAGTCGCCGACAGCGTACTCGGCGGCGCCCGCGTCGGTGTGCCCGGTGGTGCGGGTGGGCCGCCCATGGGCGTTCGCGGTGTCGAGGAAGGTGTCGAAAAAGGTGATACCGGCGTCCAGCGCCCGGTCCATGACTGCGCCGGAGAGGTCCGTGCCCACCGATGGTCCGACATTCATCACGCCCAGGCACAGCCGGGACACCCGCACTCCGGTACGGCCAAGATGCGCGTGGATCACAGAACAATCTCCCGTCATCGGCGACCGGCCCACCCGGAGCGCCCATGACCCACTATGCCGACGCGAACGCCGTCCGCCGTAAGCGGTACCCGGAAGACACCGGCGGACCCTTCCACGGAACCGTCCGCGAAGCCCCGCGGCGATGCCCGGAAGCGCCATCCACGGACGGCTCCGAATCATGGCCAACCATGCCGGAAGGAATGAGATGGAGCGCTTGCCGCCGAACCGCACGTAACGGGTGGCGTAGGACACGTCGGGCGGAAGACACCGATCACGGGCGTGTGCAGGCCACAACCGCGAGACTTGGGGACAACCGTTGCCTACCGCCGAACCGGCCCGAGCGGTCCACACCCCGACGCCGCGGCCCCGGCGTGAGCCACACCGACGTGATCGCTACAGCGAGAGGAGCCCGGCGTGACCGAGCAGGTCAGCACTTTGACCGTCACCGACAACCGCACCGGCCGGACCTATGAGATCCCGATCGAGAACGGCGCGATCCGCGCCAACACCCTGCGTTCGATAAAGCTCGACGAGAGCGACTTCGGCCTGCTGACCTATGACCCGGCTTTCACGAACACGGCGAGCTGCCGTAGCGCGATCACCTTCATTGACGGCGACGCCGGCATCCTGCGCTACCGCGGCTTTCCGATCACGGAGCTGGCCGACAAGAGCAGCTTCCTGGAGGTCGCCTACCTGCTGCTCGCCGGGGAGCTGCCCACGGCCTCGGAACTGGCGGTGTGGGAGAGCGAGATCACGCACCACACGCTCGTCCACGAATCGATCAAGAAGTTCATCGACGGCTTCTACCACGACGCGCACCCGATGGGCATCCTGCTGTCGAGCGTCGGCGCGCTGTCGACCTTCTACCCGGACGCCAAGGAGATAAGCGATCCCGGGCTGCGCCGGCTACAGATCGTCCGGCTCATCGCGAAGATCACGACGTTGGCGGCCTTCTCCTACCGGCACTCGATCGGACTGCCGTACGTCTACCCGGACAACGACCTGTCCTATGCCGGCAACTTCCTGAACATGATGTGGAAGGCCACTGAGCTCAAGTACGAGCCGGACCCGATTCTCGAGCACGCTCTCGACGTCCTGTTCATTCTGCACGCCGACCATGAGCAGAACTGTTCGACGAACGCGATGCGGGCCGTCGGGAGCTCCCAGGCCGACCCCTTCTCGGCAGCCGCCGCGGCTATTTCCGCACTGTACGGCCCGCTGCACGGCGGTGCCAACGAACAGGTGCTGCGGATGCTCACCGAAATCGGGTCGGTGGAGAACATCCCGGCCTTCATCGAGCAGGTCAAGAGTGGCAAGAAGAAGCTGATGGGATTCGGGCACCGGGTGTACAAGAACTACGACCCGCGGGCCCGGGTGATCCGGCAGATAGCCGACGAGGTGTTCAAGGTCACCGGGACGAACCCGCTGCTCGACCTGGCCCTGGAACTGGAGCGGGTCGCGCTCGAGGACGAGTACTTCATCAAGCGGAAGCTCTACCCGAACGTCGACTTCTACACCGGCATCATCTACCAGGCGATGGGTTTCCCGGTGGAGATGTTCCCGGTGCTGTTCGCGGTCGGGCGGATGCCAGGCTGGCTCGCCCAGTGGGAGGAGGGCCTGCTCGACCCGGAGCAGAAGATCGCCCGGCCGCGCCAGCTCTACGTCGGCCACGAGGAGCGTCCGTACACGCCGATCGAGGACCGCTCGCCTGACTTCGTCGGTGCCTCCGACTCGATCGCGGCGCTGGCGGCCCAGGCCGCCCCGGCCCGCCCGCGTCGGTAGAAACCGCTATACCCACGGTCCCGTGGAAAGCGCGATGAGTACTGGTCCTGGAGTGTTCCGCGGAACACTCCAGGACCAGTACCGGCACGGCGTCGGGAACGAACGGTCCGGATGCAACGGAGAAAAGCGGCCCACCGGAAAAATCCGGTGAAAAAGCTGATGGAAAAGCAGGTTGCGCGAGCTACGGCGGACTACAGACGTTCGACCACGTGGTCGATGGCGCCGGTGAGCGCCTGGATGTCGGACGGCTCGACCGCCGGGAAGCAGGCCACCCGCAACTGGTTGCGGCCGAGCTTGCGGTACGGTTCCACGTCCACGATGCCGTTGGCCCGCAGGGTGCGGGCGACCGCGGCCGCGTCCACGCCCTCGAAGTCGATCGTGACGACAACCTGGGAGCGCTGCGCCGGGTCGGCGACGAACGGCGTCGCGTAGCTCGTCTTCTCCGCCCAGGTGTAGAGAATCGACGACGACTCGGCCGTGCGGCGCACGCACCAGTCCAGGCCGCCGCCCGCGAGCATCCACTCGACCTGGTCGGCGAAGAGGAACAGCGTGGCGACCGCGGGAGTGTTGTACGTCTGGTCCTTGGCGCTGTTGCCCCGGGCGGTAGTGAGGTCCAGGAAGGGCGGGATCCAGCGGTCGGAGGCGGCGATCTCGGCCAGCCGCTCCAGCGCGGCCGGGGACAGCAGCGCCACCCACAGTCCGCCGTCGGAGGCGAAGTTCTTCTGGGGCGCGAAGTAGTAGGCGTCGGCCTGCGAGATGTCGACCGGCAGGCCGCCGGCGCCCGAGGTCGCGTCGACCAGGTGCAGCGCTCCCGCGTCCGCCCCGATCGGGCGGCGCACCGGCTTGGCCACGCCCATGGACGTCTCGTTGTGCGGCGTCGCGTACACGTCGACACCCGGCTCGGGCGCCCACTCGGGGTGACTGCCCGGTGCCGAGGAGACGACCGACGGCTCGGCCAGGAACGGCGCGCCCTTCGTCGTGTCGGCGAACTTGCCGCCGAACTCCCCGAACACCAGGTGCTGGGAGCGTTCGCGGACGAGGTTGAAGGCGGCGGCGTCCCAGAAGGCGGTGGCCCCGCCGAGGCCGAGCACCACCTCGTAGCCGTCGGGCAGCGAGAACAGCTCGGCCAGCCCGGCGCGGACCCGCCCGACCAAGGCGCGCACGGGCTTCTGCCGGTGCGACGTCCCGAGCAGCGACGTGCCGGTGGCGGCGAGCCGGGCCACCGCCTCGGGGCGGACCTTGGACGGCCCGCAGCCGAAGCGTCCGTCGACCGGACGCAGATGTTCGGGGATGACGATCTGGTCAGGCATGAACATCTCCGAGCGGCCGGGGAGCCGGGCCGACGTAGCGGGCGGACGGGCGGATGAGGCGCCCGGTGCGCTTCTGCTCCAGGATGTGGGCGCTCCACCCAGCGGTACGCGCGCAGGTGAACATGGACGTGAACATGTGCGCCGGCACCCCAGCGTAGTCGAGCACGACCGCGGACCAGAACTCGACGTTCGTCCGCAGCGGGCGGTCGGGATACCGGTTGGTGAGCTCCTCGATGGCGGCGGCCTCCAGCGCCTCGGCCGCCTCGTAGCGGTTCGAGCCGAGATCGCGCGCGGTGCGGCGCAGCACCCGGGCGCGCGGATCCTCCGCGCGGTACACGCGGTGCCCGAAGCCCATCAGCCGCTCCTTGCGGTCCAGCGCCCGGCGGACGTATCCGGCCGGGTCTCCGGTGGCCTCCACCTCGTCGAGCATCGCCAGCACCCGGGACGGGGCGCCGCCGTGCAGCGGGCCGGAGAGCGCGCCCACCGCGGAGGACAGCGAGGCCGCCGCGTCCGCGCCGGTGGAGGCCACCACCCGGGCTGTGAACGTGGATGCATTCATACCGTGCTCGGCTGCGGACACCCAGTAGGCGTCCACCGCCTGGACGTGCTTGGGATCCGGCTCACCCCGCCAACGGATCATGAAACGTTCGGTGATCGTGCGGGCCCGGTCGACATCCTTCTGCGGGACGGCGGGCTGGCCGAGGCCGCGGGCCGCCTGCGCGACGAAGGACAGCGCCACCACCGAGGCCCGGGCAAGATCGTCACGCGCCTGGGCGTCGGAGATGTCGATGAGCTGGCCGAACCCCCAGTGGGGAGCCAGCATCGCCAGCGCGCTCTGCACGTCCACCCGGATGTCGCCGGAGTGCACCGGCAGCGGGAACGGCTCCGCCGGTGGCAGGCCGGGCTCGAACGAGGAGTCGACGAGCAGCCCCCACACGTGGCCGTAGTCGACCTTACCAACAAGATCCTCGATGTCGACGCCGCGATACCGTAGCGCGCTGCCTTCCCTGTCCGGTTCGGCGATCTCGGTCTCGAAGGCGATCACGCCCTCGAGACCGGGCTTGAAATCACTCGTCTTCTCAGACATCGAAGTCCGGGGCTCCGCTTCCTGTCTCCGCCGGCCGGTCGCGTGGACGACGACGCGGGGTCTGGGCACGCCGAACGCCAGCCGATAGCTGATCTGAGCTGGTTGCATCATCGGGCAGAATTACCTGTCTGCATCCTGCCCTCTCGGCGGAAGCGGTGCCATAGCCCGGCAGGACACCGCCGGCGGCCCACGGCGAGCGCGATCGGAACTTACCCGGCAGACCGGGCCTCGCCGGCCGTGACGGCCTCACCGACGTGGCGCAGGTCACTTTCGACCCAGAAGATCACCTGTACCCGACGTCACCGGGGCGGACCTCCGGGCAGGCCTGCCCGGAGAAAGGTGACACGATCGACGGTGTGTCCACCCGCCCGAACCACGCCCGGCCGCCGGTGCCCGATCCCGCCGCCCAACGGCGCTGTTACAGCGCGGGCAGGCTGCACGAGTCCGACCTTGCCCCCACCTGGGTGGCCCAGTTCGCGCGCTGGTACGAGCAGGCGTCCGCGGTGGCCGCGGAACCGGGGTCGGCACTGCCCGAGCCGAACGCGATGGTGTTCGCGACCGCGGACGCCCGCGGCCGGCCCAGCGCCCGGACCGTTCTGCTCAAGGGATTCGACGAGCGTGGCTTCACGCTCTTCACCAACCTCGGCTCCCGCAAGGCCCGGGAGGCCACCGCGAATCCATACGGTTCGCTGGTGTTTCCCTGGCACGCCCTGCAACGACAGATCGTCGCCGTCGGCGGGCTCGAGGAGGTGTCACGCGCCGAGACCGCGGCGTACTTCCGGTCCCGGCCGCGCGGCTCACAGCTCGGGGCGTGGGCGAGTCGGCAGTCCGAGGTGATCGGTTCCCGGGACTGGCTGGACCGGCGTTGGGCCGAGCTGGACGCTCGCTGGCCGGCGCCGGAACCGGTCCCGGTGCCGGCGTTCTGGGGCGGGATAAGGCTCGTCCCGGAAACGGTCGAGTTCTGGCAGGGAGGCTCCGACCGGCTACACGACCGGCTGCGCTATCGTCGAATCGATGCCGACGACACTCCTGCCGACACTTCCGCGGACGAGGTCCGGGCTGGTGAACCGCGGTCCGGTGAACGCGGTACCGGCGGACACGGCCAGTCACACGCGGATGGCCGCTGGATCGTCGAGCGCCTGTCACCATGAGACGCGGCACGTTGGGAAATTCTTATGCGCCAGCGCCTTTGCGGCAGGCCGCGACAAGGTCGCTTCGCAAATATGACACAATCGTCAATCAAGCCGGCCGGTCGAATCGAATAATCTACGGAAACACAATTCCGTCACATGCGGTTACGCTTTTGATCACAACTGGCACATCCGCGTGCGAGTTGCGCAAGCCCATTGGTAGCATCCCTCGCAACATGCTGCTGTGACAGCGGCCACAGGCCCGCTTCCGGCATGTCAAAAGCCTTGAGGGGGCAAACACAATGCGTTTAGGCAGGACGCGGCTAACTCTAGCCGGCGTAATCGGATCAATGCTGATCGGGTTGACCGCCCCGGCCGCATGGGCAGACGACACAACGTCGGCTCCTGACCCGGGCACCGCGGCGAAGACGGTCCAGCAGGTGCCGGCGCAGTCGGGTCTCCCACTCAGCCTCCCGGCCAACCTTCCCGCCAACCTCCCGGCCAACCTTCCCGCCAACCTCCCGGCGGACATCACGCAGCTCTCCCCGGACGTGCTGCACAACCTGCTCAGTCTCGTTCCCGGCCTGCCGGTGGACATCCAGGGCCTGCTCGACCTGAGCAAAGTGGGCAACCTGCTGGCCCAGCCGCTGGCGCTTCTGCACTCCTGCGGCCCCGACGGGGGCAAGTGGCAGCTGAAGAACACCTCCGACAAGCCCTTCGGGTTCGGCTGGTATGACACCAAGGGCAAGGGCGGCACCGGCGAGATCCCGCCGGGCGGACTGATCACTCTCGTCACCCACGTGCTCGACGCCGTCCTGGCCATTCCGTTCGACCTGCTGTCAGGCAGCCTGCTCAAGGCGATCCCGGCCATCGGTGTTGCCAACTGCCCCGGCGCGGACAACGGCGGAGGTGGCGCGGATCAGCAGCAGGACGTCGACACCGTACCGGTCTCCACACCGGCGAACGCCGTGGTCACGGACCGGGTCTACTACACAGGATGATGGTCCTGGGTTCGAGTGTGTGCCGTCGCCCCGCCTCCGGGGTGGCGGCACACGCCGTTTCGTCCACCGGTATGCCCGCTGGTTCCGCGCCCACCGGAGGCACGCCCACATCCACATCCACATCCGTGTCGGCGGCGGCAGCGGCAGGAAACACACCGCCTCCACGGCGGCTGTCCCCGCGGCGCGCGGGAATCCCGTCGCTCGTTCTCGCCGGGCTGATTACCTTCACCGGTTGCGGCGGAGGATCGGCGGACTCGCCGACGGGCACCCAGCCGACGGCGCCGACGAGCACGGCCGTCCCGCAGGCGGCGCACAGCGAACTGGCCGCCGCGGCATCGGTCAACCAGGACGGGACGTCCACCATCGTCACCGCCGTCGTCCCGAAGGTGGACATCTACAAGTCGCCGATCGCCGCGAGCGTGGTCTCCCAGCTGAGCAACCCGAACGAAGCGGGCGCCCCGCGGGTCTTCCTGGTGGTGGCGAAGCTCCCCGGCTGGTGGCAGGTGCTGCTGCCGGTCCAGCCCGCCGGCACCACCGGCTGGGTGAAGGACGCCCAGGTGAAGGCCAGCCAGACCAGCTACCGGGTAGAGGTCGCCCGCAAGGAGCACCGGTTGCGGGTCTATGACAAGCAGCAGGTCGTTGTCGACGAGCCGACCGCCGTCGGGACGGGTGACACTCCGACCCCGGGCGGCAAGTTCTACCTGACCGAACTGCTCCAGCCCCGCAACCCGGCCGGCGCGTACGGGCCGTACGCGTTCGGGCTGAGCGGCTTCTCGACCACCCTCGACTCCTTCGAGGGACGAGCGCCGGTAATCGGTATTCACGGGACGAACCAGCCGAACCTGCTCGGCCAGGATGTCAGCCATGGCTGCATCCGGGTGAGCAACGAGACCATCACCCGGCTCGCGCGCCTGCTCCCGCTGGGCACGCCAGTGGAGATCGTCGCCTGATCCAGGACGCCGGGCGCCCGTCGGTACCACCCACGGGCGCCCGGTGTCGTTTCCGGCGGGCGTCGGCCGCCTCCCGCGGCCGGTCCCGGACTCGCGCCGGCAGACCGGCCGGCGGTCCGGCGGTCAGCCCGTCATGCCGGCCAGGGTGCGTTCAGCGAGTTCCAGATCATGGACGAAGCCGGCGTAGACCTCGTCCCGGGTGGTCGGCTCGACCCGCAGCACCGCGCTCGGGTGCAACGTGGCGATCAGCTGGGCGTCCGATCCGGGCGGCCCGGGCAGCAACCGGCCGCGCATCTTCGTCACCCGGAACGACGGCCCGAGCAGCGCCTGCCCCGCGGTCGCGCCGAGCAGGACGACCAGCCGCGGCCTGATCCGGTTCAGTTCGGCCGCGAGCCATGGCCGGCAGGCCGTGACCTGCCGGGCGTCCGGTGTCTGGTGGATACGCCGCGGCCCGCCGTTGCGGCGGTACCTGAAATGCTTGACCGCGTTTGTGACATACGCCTCGGCCCGGTCGATCCCGGCGTCCGCGAGCGCCCGGTCGAGCAGCTTGCCGGCGGGCCCGACGAACGGCCGGCCACGCCGGTCCTCGACATCACCGGGCTGTTCGCCGACGAGGACCAGGCGCGCACGCGGATTCCCCTCCCCGAAGACGGTCCGGGTATCGGGCAGGTCCGCCAGCTCACAGCCCCGGCAGGACGCGGCGGCCGCGGCCAGCCCGGCAAGGTCGGCATCCGGCGGGACGAAGGGCAGGGCACCGCCCCCGCCACGGACACCGGTGCCGGCACCGGTGCCGGCGGGAAAAGAGTCGTTCGTCACGGTCGCATCCTCACATCCCCCACGGTGGGGCTGATGTCGCCACCCACCCGGTAGCGGGCATGGCCCCGGACAGCCGTAGCGGTAATATTACTCCATGCAATCAGTGCATACTGGACTAATCGGGAACCCACCGAACGCTCCACCGCAGCCAGGGGGTACTAAGATCATGGCGACGTCCCAGCCTGCGCGGCGCTCTCGCATCCGAATGCTCGGCCTCACTCTCGTGGGTGTTCTGCTGGCGCTCGCCAGCGGCTCCTGCGGCGGGTCACGGCAGCCCGCCGGCAACACGACGCCGGAACAGCCGGTGGTCCCGGTCGCGTCGGCAGCCGCCCGGACGAACCTGCACGCGGGGGACTACGTGCTGACCCAGGGGCCAGAAACCACCGGCTTCAACGCGAGCACGTCCCTGGACAACCGTGGAGCCCTCTCCGTAGCCGCGATGACCGGCTTCGCGGCGTGTGTCGGGAGGTCGGGAGCCGATCCGAAGATCGAGCCGCTGGACTCGGCCAAGGGACCCTACTTCGCCACGAACGACAACCTGGTCTTCATGGGTTCGGTGGCGGCGGTCTACCCGGCCGAGGTGATAACGGAGGCGGTCCGGATCGCGGCCGATCCGTCCTTCCCCTCCTGCGTCGGTGACCTGCTCAAACGCGGGTACACCGAGGCCGCCGACCTGCCCGAGGGCAGCACTTTCACGATCCTGTCGACGACGAAACGCACGCCCCCGGCCGGTGTCACCGCGCTGACCAGGGTGAAGGCGTCGATGACCCTCGACGGGCCGGCGGTGCCGATGACGTTCGACGTGATGTTCGTCTTCGCCGGCCAGGTGCAGAGCTCCTTCCTGGTCGGCCGGGTGTTCGACGCACCCGACCAGGCCGTCGTGAACCGGATCGCCAAGCAGATCGTCCGAAAGACCGCCAACCAGTAGGCGGCACGCCGGCCAGGAGAGGATCGCCTCCCCGGCGGTGGCCGGAGAGGCGGGGCCGACGGGCCTGGTCTACCGCCACCTCGCGGCGCTGTTATGCCTGGCAGCGCCGTTGTGCCTGGCAGCGCTCCACCTCGGGGCGCTGCCATCTCGCTGGCAACCAGACGTCCCTTTTGTTCGGGGCATCCATGGACGGACTACACGAAAGCTACTTTCAGAGACCGTGTGGCAACATGGCGTGATCGCTATATATGAGGTGTTCTGTTAGCGGCCACCCCTGTGGGGACCTACGGCATGTTCCAGGCGTCTCCAGACGTCGTCGTTCGACACCGATCCGGTGCGCAACCCCGGGCGCGAAACACACGGTCGCGTCGTCCTCGGCCCTGCCATGGCCCGGGGAGCCGGGCCACGGCAGCGGGAGACAAGCACGATCACGCCGCCTCTGGCCCCTAGACGGAGGAGGACTATTGGTACCGCAGGCTGCCGGCTGGGACCAGGGTGTCCGGGACGCGTGGACATCCGTCATCCAGAGCGTGCCGAAGATCGGGGCGTTCGTGCTCATCCTGCTCGCCGGCGGCCTGGCGGCTCGTGGCATCGTCAGCGCCGTCAACCGTCTCCTGGTCCGTGCCGGCGCCGACAACCTGCTCGACCGCAGCGGGCTGGCCCGCATGCTCCGTCGCCCCGCGGCCGATCTGCGCGCCGACCTCATGCGGATCACGTTCGCCATCGCCGCGCTGGCGCTTCTCCAGCTGGCACTCGGCGTGTTCGGGGTCAACCCGGTCAGCATCCTCGTTCACGATCTCATCGTCATGTTGGCACGAGCCGTGCTCGCCTGCGTCGTCCTCGTGATCGGCGCCACCCTGGCGTCCGCCGCGCGCGGCTACGTCGGCAACGCGCTCAGCGGCCTGCCTTACGCCGGGGCAGCGGGGGTCGTCAGCGCCACCATCATCATGATCGGTTTTGGCAAGGCCGCCCTGGACGAACTCGGCCTTGCCACATCCGTGACAACACCGATGCTCTACGCTGTTCTCGCAACCATCACCGGAGTGACGATCGTGGGGGTGGGCGGCGGGCTCATCCGTCCCATGCAACAGCGTTGGGAGGAGGCCCTGCGCCGCGGCGGACAGGAGCTGACCAGCGCCCGGTCGACGTGGCACGGCAACCGGGCACGCTCCGCGGCCGAGGAGCCGATGGTGGTCTCCGTGAGTGACCTGGTCGCCTCCGGTCGCACCGGCAGACGGCCGGACACCCCGCCGGATCCGCTCCCCCCGCAGCAGGAGACAGGCGAACCCGGCGGCCACGCCGGACCCACCCGGCAGCCATGACCTTCCAGTCACGGGAGCGGCCGGCGTCCGGGGCCTGTGGCGGCGCCGGCCGCCACACCAACGAAGCCGCCTGTGGCGGCGCTGGCCGCCACACCAGCAAGCCACCGTGTGGGGCGGCGCCAGCCGCCACACCAACAGCCACCGCAATAGCGACAACGGTCCAGAACGGCCGCAACGGACACGTGTCCGTTCCACGAACTGACGCGCGCGACAGGAGTGGGTAAGGCACTCTGGTACGACAGCGAGTCGCAACCAACGACAGCCAAGGCCACTTACGGGGCACATCACTACGGAGCACGTCACGCAGCACGCGGGAAGTGGGGAGACATCTCGGTGGACACGCCATCAGACCTGGAGCGCTCCCGGCTGCTCCTGGTCTGGCTACAGGCCCGTCGCGCCGTCGACCGCTGCCTGTCGGACCTGCTTGCGGCCGGGCCGGCCGGCGAACGCCGCGTACGCGAACAGCTCGAGCTGGTCAACGACCTGGAAAGCCGCGCGCGGGAGGCGTTCGTGCAGTACCGCTCCGCGGTACTGCAGCCCCTGCCGGACACCGACCCGGCGGACGCGCTGGACACGGCGGGCAGTGCGGACGCTGCGGGCGTAGTGGGCTGGACCGTTCCCCTGGACGCGGCGGGGCGTCCGCGCCTGGGCGTGGTACGGACGGACCAGCCTGGTCCGGATCCGGAGCGGGACCAGGTCACGGGAACAGCCCCGAGCACCGTCGACCCCGGCCCGGTGCCCGGCACCGGCACCGACCTGGGCCGCTCCGCATCCAGATCCGGAAAAGATCTTGGTCGCACGGCGTCCGGATCCACATCCACCACCAGGACAGGACCGCCCACGGATTCGGCCTGCCCCGGAAGTCCAGCGGCCACCGCACCCGCTGGCGGGACCAGCGGGCCTCCCACCGGATCCCCTACCGGGATCACCGGAGCGACCGGGACCGCCGCGGGCCGTCCTTCTTCCGCGCCCTCTGTGCCTCCCGCACCGCCCGCCCGCCCCAGCGGCTCATTACCGTCCGCGCCACTGCCGTCCGCGAGAGTCATTCCGTTCGCCGGCCGGGACCGTGAAACGGACATCACGCGCAGAACTCGAGCCATCCGGGGGAGTCAACGCCGGCACCGGTGACGGACTTCTGTCACCAACAGGACAAAATATGTGTGATGCCGCCCTCCCGCCTGGCCCGCGCGCTGCTGTCCCAGCGCCGCCGCCGTAGCTCGCCTCGCCGCCGTGGCCTGCCACGGCGTGACGTGCTGGTCTGCTGCGCCGTGTTCACGTCCGTGCTGGCCCTGTGTGCCGGGGGATGCGCGGCTCTGTACGACCGCGTCCTGCCAACCCCCTCCCCGACCACGCTCATGATCACCGTGTCCACCCCGACAACCGGGCCGGACGCGTACGAACGATCAGGACGCACGACACAGTTACGCCTGACGCTGCCGGCCATCACGATCACCCGGCCCTTCCCGCTCGTCATCGCGTTGCACAGCCTGAACAACGACAGCTCGGAGCCACAGTCGCTGTGGGGCTTCGACGTGCTCGTGGGCACCGCCGGGTTCGCCGTGGCCTACCCCGACGCGCTCAACACCTCCTGGAACGCGGGCACCTGCTGCGGGCAGTCCGCGGCCGCGCAGGTCGACGACGTCGGATGGTTACGGGCGCTCATCTCGCATCTGGAGCAGCACTATCCGATCGACCGGCAACGGGTGTTCCTTGTCGGTTTCTCCAACGGCGGCATGATCGCCTACCGTTACGCCTGCGAGCACGCCGACGAGATCGCCGGGATCGCGGTGGTCGCGGCCAGCCTGCAGACGGCCGGCTGCGCGCCGGCGAAACCGGTGACCGTGGTGGCCATCCACGGCCAGCTCGACAAACGCGTCCCATACGCCGGCGAGGCCTGGTCCGAGGCGCTCGGGACGCCCCTGCGGTCGGCGCGGGAGAGCCTGTCGCCCTTCCGGGCCAGTGCCGGCTGCGCCGAACCGTCGCTGCCGCAGGACACCTTCACGGTCGGCAGCGACGGTGGCGCCATCGGGAACGCGGCCGGCGGCCAACTCGTCGGCCTCGACGAGGACGGGGCCGCGGGCCCGGCCAGCCGTGGCGGGGGCGCGCAACAGGCGGCGCCCGGCCAGGCCGTCGCTGCTCTCGCCCCACCGGCTGGCGCCGGGGGCCGCACCGCGACGAGTGGTCCTGGGGTCGGCGCCGCGTTAGCCGCCCGCGACGGATACACGGCGATCAGGCAGGAGACGGTGTGCTCGTCCGGCAAGCGGATCGTGGAGTTCCTGCTTCCCGGCCTCGCCCACGGTTGGCCACCCGCCACCGGCCCGAAACGCTTCGACACCGCCGCGGTGATCTGGCGGCTGCTCGCCCCGATGCGCTCACCCGCTCCCGGACCCGACCTGTAGGCCAGCCCTACGGCCACCGGCCGATGCGGGCGGGTGCTCCAGGCAGCGCCGCCTGCGTGGAACAGGGCCGTGGAACAGGGCCACGGAACAGGTCTAGCGCCCGTATAAAACAACGGAATAAAAATTCCGCAACAATAAAAATCATCAACAGAAGGCCAATGACGGCAGAGGCCCCCCGTCGGACCGGAGATCCATACCATCGCGCGGCGACAGCACGCACGGCAACAGACGAAGCGTCGATCAGGTAATGCGGCCCGGTTCCGGCGCCATCAGAGCATCGAAACAAGAAGCAAACAGTTGTTGTAACAGCTGTTCGTTTCTTGCTCCCTCATCCAGCAAAGTCAAGTGTTACTGCTGGTAGCCGGTATATAAGAGCGCTCCGGCCTGCCCGGTGCAGCCCGGGCGCCCCAGACTGCCCGTCCAGACAGCTCGTCCCGTACCGCCGGGGTCATGCCGGGCGGAAGGAGGCGCGCAGGCTCTCCAGCAGCGTGGTCGCGGTCGCTGCCGACTGCGCCGACGAGCGGGCGATCAGGACATAGACCGCGTCCCCGGCCGGCACCGCCCGCATCACGTAGGTGGCCCGCTGCCCTTCGCGCAGGTACGAGCCAACCCACTCCTGGACCCGCGCGCCGCCGGGATCCGCCACCGTCCGGGTGGTCTCCCTGGTCACGCCGGGCTGGATGGTGAACTCCGAATCCTGGACGGCGGTGAGCGCGGCCGCCTGGTCCGTCCCGGCGACCCGGGCGACACCGACCATCTGCGGGCCGCCGGACCGCGCGTTCCCCACCGGCGGCTCGACGAAGAAGACCGCGGTCTTGTCCCGGCGCTGCTGCCAGGCCGCCGGATGGGAGAACGCCGCCTTCTGCTGCGCGTCGGTGACGGCGACCCAGTCGGCCGGGACGGTCGCCGGGGGCGCCGCGTGGCCGGCGGCTGGCTCGCGGACGCTCCGGG
>NZ_CAAAFS010000020.1:0-6442 GCF_900634755.1 Protofrankia symbiont of Coriaria myrtifolia | reverse complement strand
CCGCTGATCTTCTGCCACACGAACCCGGCCCCACCCCCGACAGCGAAGGCAACACCGAGGATCACCACCGCGTACACGAGTCGACGCAGCAGCCAGGGGAGCCCGGCGGCATCCCGGGGACGGTTCCGGCGCGTTCCGGCGTCCCCTGTGGACCTGTCTGTGGACCGCTCCGTGGACCGCTCCGTGGAGCGGCTCGCAGACCGGTCCGGTGACCGGGGGTCGCCCCGGTCATCCCGACGCCGGCCCGACTCGGCCCGGAGCGTGCCGACCTGCTCACCGGTGGTGTCCTGCTCGGCGGCCGACGGGCTCGCTCGGCGGTCGTCGGAATGGTCCGGCCCCGGCCGGCGGGATGCCGATGTCGACATGTCGGCGCCGACCTGCCTGGTCCGGGGCGGGGGAACACCGTCCGGGCGTCCGGGACGGTCGCTGCCCTTCCTGGGCCGCAGGTCCGTGAAGACCGTCATTTCGCCGGCTGCCGGCCCATCGAGCGGCAGCGGATCCGGCGGATACCGGGCCGGCTGTGACGCGGGGGGCGCGGCCACCGCCGCGATGTCCTGGCTGGCTGCCGCCTCCCCGCCGGCGGCGTAACCCGTCCCGAAACCCGTCGCCGGTGCCTGGTAGGCGCCGGGCCCGGACGGATTCGCCGGATACCCGACGCCGTCCGGCGGGTAAAGCGCGCCGGGCTGGTAGCGGCCTGCCTGCCGTGAGCCGGCGGCCCCGGGCTGGGGGCCACCGGAAGCGCCGGGGGGAGCCTGCGGGCGGGGTGCCTCCCGGTACGGCTCCCCCGCGCGCGGGGCGGAATCGACCGGCGACGGCCCGAAGGGCCTCGCCCCCGGTGCGAGCCGGGTCTGCTCCCCGTAGAAATCGGGGGCGCCGGCCTGGGGAGCGCCTGTCAGGGGATATCCGGCCGCCGGAGCGTACCCGCCGGGCGCGGGGGCGGGCTCGGCACGATAGCCCGCCGGGGGCCCGTAGCCGGCGTCCGGCTCGTCCCGGGCGTAGCCGGCCCGCGGCGGTACGCCCTGCCGCTGGGGCAGGCCAGGTGACCGCGAGTCCGGATACGCTCCCGGTCCTGGCGGGGGATAACCGCCGGGCGGCTGATATCCCCCGGCCCCCGGCTGGGGGCCCACGGGCACCTGGGGAGAAAAAGACCCCTGGCGAGAATCAGGAGACCGGTACGAACCAGGATCCTGATACTGGCGGGCGTTGTAGTAGCGCTCAGCATCCTGGTTCTGGTATGAACTCGGAGGGTAGTCGCCATGGCCACTGGGAACCGACTCCGTGTCGGGACGGTCCGCCGTTGCCGGCACGCCGTCCGCGGCTGTGGCTCGACGTGGGTTCGACGCGTCAGATCGTCGCATATCATCCGCCACCGACCAACCTCCTCACGATCCGCGCCCACGTCATATGTCCCCCCATCGGTGTACCACGGCGTTGCGCTGGCGTTGCGCGCGCCCAGTTGACAAACGCCGGATCGCGGGATCCTCATCGTGACCAGACGCT
Organism: Protofrankia symbiont of Coriaria myrtifolia; assembly: GCF_900634755.1. Classification (NCBI taxonomy): domain Bacteria; kingdom Bacillati; phylum Actinomycetota; class Actinomycetes; order Frankiales; family Frankiaceae; genus Protofrankia; species Protofrankia symbiont of Coriaria myrtifolia. Next base: position 4,942 of record NZ_CAAAFS010000020.1, on the reverse strand, counting down.
GGACGGGCACTCCGGGTTGTGGACGCCGCGGAAACCACGACCGCGCACTCCTCGATCAACTGGGCTTTCGCGGTCATCTGAGGCTTTCGATCGCCTGGCAGCGCCGGTCACGCGGGGCGGGTGCCAGCCGCGAACGCCGATCCGGAGCATGATCCAGACGGGCGTGTCGCCAAGTACGCTTCTCGGCGGAACGAGCGTACCCGACGGCACGCTCGCGCCGATCTTCCCTGATGGCCGGCGCCCGGCACCGGACACCACCGCCGATATGGCTACACATGGTCGCACAGCTGGCGCGCTATGACTTCGGGACCCGGCACACCCGCTCGAGCAGGAGGCCACTGACAAGGAGCACCAGCGCCGCCGCGACCCCGAGACCAGCGGTGACCGCGTCGGTGTCAGCGGTACCGAACTCGTCCAGACGTGGCAGCGCGTAACCGAGCAGCGCCGCCCACGCCCCCATGAGCGCGGCCCCGGCCAGGCTGCTCGCCTTCGCCAGCGCCGCCAGCCGGGCGACGGTCAACGGCAGGATCGGCCTCGTGCCCGGACGTCCCTGCAGCCGGCGCCGGGTGATGGCGGCGGTCTGTGCCTCCGCCAGCCCGACGATCAGCAGCGACAGCGGTGCCGTCCGCGGGAACCGTGGCAGGTCCCGATAGGTGAAGGCCAGCAACACGTACGCCAGCACGCCGACCACCACGGCCGCCGCCACCAGTTCCCGCGCCCGCGTCGGCCTCACCCGGACAGACTCCACGGCGTCCGGCGGACCCCGGAGGTGTCCAGCGCGGCCACCAGTTCCTCGACCCGGCCGTGCCCGGGCAGCGCCGCGTCCGGGTCGACGTCCAGCCACGGGACGCAGACGAACGCGCGCAGGTGGGCGCGTGGATGCGGGATCAGGATGTCCGGGTCGTCGCTGACCAGATCGCCACAGGCGATCACGTCGACGTCCAGGGTGCGCGGGCCCCAGCGGACGGTTCGTGCCCGGTGGGCCGCCCGCTCGGCCGACCGGGCCGCGGCGAGCAGGTCCCGCGGCGGCGCCGCCGGGACCAGTACCACCGCGTTGAGGTAGTCGTCCTGGTCGGGCCCGCCGACGGGCGCGGTCTCGTACACCGGTGACACCGCCACGGACCCCAGCAGGCGGGTGGCGGCACGCAGCTGGGCGAGGCGGTCGCCGAGGTTCGAGCCCAGCGCCAGCACCGCCGGCGCCTGGCCTGCCGGCGTCGGTCGCCGCGCGAGACTCCCCGGCCGTCGGCGCCCCGGCGACGGACGCCCCGGCGGCCGCTGCTCCTGCGGCCGAGGCTCCGACGGCCGAGGCTGCGGTCCGGGCCCGGAGGCGTCCTGGGGCCGGTGCGGGCCCGTGGCCCCGCTCATGCCCGCCGACTCCGGGTGACGGTGACCGCGACGTCGGTGAACGGCAGCGGGATCGGCGCGGCCGGCTTGTGCACGGTCACCTCCGCCCGCAGGACCCGGTCGTCGGCCAGGCACGCGTCGGCCAGCCGGTGGGCGAGCGTCTCGATCAGATTGACGGGCTCCCCGGCGACGATCCCGGCCAGCGTCTGTGCCAACGTCCCGTAGTCGACGGTGGCGGCGACGTCGTCGCTGGCGGCGGCCGGCCGAGTGTCCAGCCACACCGCGGCGTCCACCACGAACTCCTGGCCGAGCTCGCACTCCGCCGGTAACACACCGTGATGACCCCGGACTCGCAGTCCGGTCACGGCAATCCGGCCGGACGCGACGAGCGCCGCGGCAGGAGACACGGCGGCCGTGGCGGAGGACGCCGTGAGAGACGTACCGGCAGACGTGTCAGGAGACGTGCTGGTCATACCGCACTCGTGGGCGGGAGCCGGAACGCGCCACGGGCCGACACGCCAGGATCCGTGACGCCAGGATCCGACGTCCCAGGATTCGACCTCCCCGGGTCCGACACGGCGGAATCCGGCCTGGCGGGTGTCCGCTCCGCCGGCGCGGGCCCGCCGCCAGCCGGCCAGGCCCGCCGCTCGCGGGCCTCCCGCCATGCCTGGACGACCCGCACCGCGTCGGCCGCGGCCCGCACCGCGTGCACCCGGACCGCCCACACCCCGTCGGCCGCCAGCAGGGCGGTCGTCGCCTGGGTCGCGTCGTCGCGCTCCCCGGCCGGGCGGGGACGCTCGTCGGCGTCCGCGAGCAGGCTGCCCAGGAAGGACTTGCGTGACGTGCCGACCAGCAGCGGATGCCCCAGCGCGGCAATGGCGTCGAGGTGAGCCAGCAATGTCCAGTTGTGCCCGCTCTCCTTCGCGAAACCGATCCCCGGGTCGACGATCACCCGTTCGGGCGCGATCCCGGCGGCGAACACGGCATCGAGGCGCTCACGCAGCTCGGCGACGACCTCGGACACGACATCACCGTAGACCGCGCGGGTGGCCATGTCCGCGCTCACACCTCTGGTGTGCATCAGAACGTAGGGGACCGCCCGCTCGGCGGCCACCGCCAGCAGGTCACGGTCGGCGGCGCCCGACACGTCGTTGATGACCGCGGCGCCCGCGGCCAGCGCGGCCTCGGCGACGGCCGGACGGGTCGTGTCGACGCTCACCGCGACACCCGCCGCGGCCAGCTCCGTCACCACCGGCAGCACCCGGCGCAGCTCCTCGGCCGGATCGACCCGCCCCGCGCCCGGCCGGGTCGACTCGCCCCCGACGTCGACGATGTCGGCGCCCTCGGCAGCCATCGCCAGACCGGCCCGCACCGCGTCGACCGCGGTCGGATAGGCGCCCCCGTCGGAGAACGAGTCCGGTGTCACATTGACCACACCCATCACGCGGGTACGACCCAGCGGCTCCAGAAGACCACGGCTGGCCTGCACGGACGTCATGCCCCCTACGCTAGGCCGTGTCCGGTGGACGCTGGTCAACGCGGGCGGTACCCCGGGCGGCCTGCCGTGAGGTGTAAGGACGGCTGGCTCTTCGCGCGGGCTGGCCGGGCGGTCGTGCCGGCGGTGCCGCACGGCCGCTGGCGCCGGCCGCTCACCCGCTGACGCCGGGAGCCGCGGCGGTGTGCAGCCGGCGGTAGGAGTAGCGGTAGACCGGGCGGAAACCGATGGCGGCATACAGCCGACGGGCCGCCGTACTCGTCTGTTCGACCTGCAGGTAGGCACGGGACGCGCCCGCTTCGGCCGCCCAGGCCGCCAGCCTGGCGAGAACCGCGTGGGCGGCTCCCCGGCCGCGCGCGGCCGGCACGGTCGCCATGCTGTAGATCCCCAGCCAGTCGCCGTCCACGGTGCCGCGGCCGACGGCCACCGGCACGCCGTCCAGCACGCACAGGACGTATGCCGCGGGCACGGTGAGGTTCGCCAGCACCCCCAGCGTGCCGGCCCGCTGGCCGGCGAAGGTCGCCAGCACCTGGCCTGCGACGTCCAGCCAGACATCACCGACGGTGTCGAGCAGGATCGCCCGGTGACCGTCGGCGTCGGCGGACGGGGAGCCGCCGGCGCCGACGGGGACGTGGCCGGTGGGCCCGGCAGCCAGCCGTTCGCGGATCTCCTCGAGGTCGGCGACGCAGACGTCGGTCGGCCCGGTGTCGTCGAAACCGGCCACGTCCAGCGCCTCGTGGATGTCCGCGGGCAGGGACACCGGCGTGATCTGGAGTGTCGGCGGCAGACCGGCGGTGGCGTAGAACTCACCGACCGCGTTCAGGGCGCCGGCGATGTCACCGACGTCGCCGCGGGCCCACACGGAGTTACCGCGCCGGGAGGAGCCGGCCGACTCCCGCAGCACCCAGCCGCCCAGCCGCCGCTCGCGCAGGGGCGGCCACGCACGATGAGCCAGATCCTCGAGCTCACGGCTGAGGTCGCCGTCAACCGGTTCGCCCACCGTGGGCGCCACCAGCGCGTCCGGGGCGGCCGCGGGCTGGCCGGGATCGCCGACCGGTTCAGCGGCCATACTGTGATCGCCATCTGCCGCCCGGGAACAAACCCGTACTGACCACCCGTCCGAGGCTACCGGGTGAAGCACGCGGGCGGACCGGATTCCAGCCTCCAGCGACCTTCTCCAACCGATCTCCGGACCGGAGCCGGACGGTCGGTCCAACCTGGTACACGCCCCGCCGTAGCGACAGCCGCGGGCGACAACCGCGGGCGTGTCCGGTCCAGCCTGCCCGGCTCTCCGCTCCCCGCTGGTGTTACGCCGGCCGTCCCGACCGACTCCACGAGCCGTCCTCACCATGCGCGGCCGTACCGGATGCACAGCGCCGGGATATTGATGCGCTCGGGGTACGTACCGGTCACCGCGGCCGGCTATTCAATGCATTAGCGTGACAGCCCCGGCGTGACGGCATTAGCGTGACGGCATTGGCATGACAGTGCACGGCCTGCCGGGACATCACCGGAAGCGGTGACTTTGTTACCTCGCCGTAACGGACGCTCAACCCGACGGGAACACCGAGGTTCTACGTTTCTTACAGTAAGATTCGGACGTATCGCTGCCCGACAAAGGGGCCGGGCTCCTCCACAGGGGGCATGGAGTCGGAAATGTTGGTGAACCCGCCACGCAAGGCCGTTTCGGCAGGTGCATCACGTGAGGCGATCCCGCCGCACAGCGTGCTGACTGAGTGGAAATCGCTTCACGACCGAGAGTCGTTGGAGGTCTACTCATGAGCAGACTGGTCACCCTTGTCGCCGCTGTCGATGCTCAGCCGACCCTGGAACAGACGGATTCGATGCTGATCGAACTCGGTCAGATGCCTCGTAACGCCGTCGTCCTGGGGCTGATCGATGCCCTACTCGAGTACCGGACGCTCCTGGTGAGCCTTACCTCCTGAGCGTCCACTCCTCACGCAGGCCGCGCTGGCCTGAGATTCTCCGCGGACCAGGATTCCCCAGAACGCGCGAAGAAGCGCGGCCGCGGGCTCTTCGTCCAGCCAGTCAGGTGGTCTCCTGTTACATGGCGACGAGACCACCTGACTGGTTGGCACACTT
>NZ_CAAAFS010000019.1:0-11213 GCF_900634755.1 Protofrankia symbiont of Coriaria myrtifolia | reverse complement strand
ACCACCGGGAGATCCCGGACGGCTGCTTTTCAGCGACCGAACACCAGCACGAGACGGTCACCGTACGCGCCGTGCCATGGAAAACTCCGCGACACGTACCCAGCCATGTCACGGAGCTCCGCAGCACACACCGGCGGCCGACCGCCGGGATACCACCGTGTTACGTGGTAACTACCGACCGAAGCGCTGGCCCTGCTGGCCCTGCTGCTGGCCGAAGCCGCCCTGCTGCTGGCCGCGCTGCCCGGCGGCACCCACACCGACGAGCTCCTGCAGGCGGGTCTCCACGTAGCGCTCGCTGTGGTGGGTCTTGTCCGCGATCCGCTGCACGAGGTCGTTGACATCGCGGGCGGCGTCCAGGTCCGCGGTGCCGACCTGACCGAATTCGTCGAGCAGACGGTAGCGGATCTGCTGCCAGTTCTGGCGAAGCTCCTGCTCGATCTGCTGCTGTTGCTGCTGCTGTGCCATTACGTTTTTCCTCTCGTCGTATACCGACCGAACGAGAAGTGACACTACCCCACCGGGTACTCGCTCGGTCAACCCCAACAGCCAACTTCGCAGGTTGTAATTCCGCCGGTTTCCCGAGGGTAAAATGGCGGCATTCCGTCAAAAGAAGAAAAATAGCCGGGAAAGAAGATCCGGGTCACCCGACACCACAAGCGGGACGCTCCCCGCCAAAAGTCGGGCAAATATCGGATGGCAGCCCGGCCGCGCGGTCACCCTGGGCCGGGCAGCCGCCACGCCAGGCAGCCATGCGGCACCGGTACCGGTCACTCCCGCAGTGCGCGCCAAGCGTTGGCCGTACCATAAGAAGCCATCCGACCGAGGTGTCCGGTCGTCATTTAGAAAACCTTCAACAAGCAGGTCCCAACGGATATATCATGGTCCACTGAAAGCTCCCTTGAGCTCCTTCTGCCCCAGCTCTCACAGCATTACCAAAAAATACCCAGGAAGGCGGAACAGCAGGCACGGGAACCGGCGGGCGAACAACATGTCCATATCATTTGTTCGTCCCATCGGCAGTCGGGTGCGCACAGCCGACCAGGTCCGTCCGCCCCAGCCGACGACCGTCCGAAAGAAGGCGATCACGGGTATTTCGGCGCGCTGCGAGCCATTACACCACGGCTGACACCGATACCGTCCGCGCCAGCGGGCAGCATGATTCCGCGATCTCGCGGGCGGATGGCCGCATCTCTCCTTGGACGGCTCTCCTTGGACGAACGACGTGACGGCCGCGGCCAACCAGCCGCGGAGGGAACGGCACACGGGCTGGGCGAGGCACACAGGCTGGGCGGAGGCGGCCAGCGAGCCGGTCCGGACAGGTCCGCAGGCGCCCCGCGAACGACGGGAGACGGCGGGAGTTCGTCCGGCGTGGCAGTGATCTCAGGCAGCGATCTCGGGCTGTGGATCGACGTGACGAACGCCTTGCCCCGCCGGCACGGTACCGGTACCGGTACCGGCTTCTCCCGGCTCCGCGAGCCGGGCTGGAACAACCCGCTGTGGCAAGCTGCCCGCCAGGACGGGAACCGACAGGCAACGGCGAATCCGGGATGCCTGGACGGCCGGCGGCCGGAACCGTCCGTTGCCCCGCCGACCCGGACGTTGTGCCCGAGCCGGCCGCCGGATGGTGGGCACAATCACGGCACTTCCCCGGAACATCCACCAACAGCCATCCGATAACATGACGACATCGAATGGTGGATTCATCCACGTACCCGCACCGGGGGCAAACTCGAAGGAGGCGGTCCCGGAGGGAGCATGGCCGGCGGCGGACAAATGTTCCCGCGAAGACGACACCTTCGAAGAAGGACGGTGTTCCCTGCGAGAACAGCGTGGCCAGATCGGTCACAGCAGGCTGACAGTTCGTCAGAACCATGACGACAGTCAGGATCCTGACGTTTTCCCAGGGCCGGACGTACTCTCAGGAATAGGGCATCCATCGGACGGTCTCGTCCTGGTAACGCAGGCTGGCGAGACGGACCGCGAACTGCGCGGCCACCCGCGGATTGCTCGCGAGGACCGGCACCACGCTCGTCACCAGCTTCAGCTCCCGCACCGCCCGTAACACCTCGAAACCCGGCCAGCGCATGACGTCGAAACCGTACGTGGCGGCGAGCGTCGCGTGCTGCTCCGGCGGATAGCCGAACCGCAGCCGCCCGACGGCCAGCGGGATCAGATCCCATTCGGGCGGCCCGTGGCAGGCGGCGTCGAAATCACATATCAGCACCTCGCCGTCACGAGCTCTGACGAGATTTCCCAGATGGGCGTCGCCGTGGATGATCCCGGCCGGCAGGGCGTACACCACGCGTTCCAGCGCGGCCTCGCAACGGGCGGTCAGCCGTTGCAGAAACGCGAGGTCGGCGGCGGGCAGCCCCTCGGCGTCGGCGAGACGTAACCGGACGTCGGCGAGCGGGTCAAAACGGGGCAGGGGAATGTCCGGCAGCGGCAGGGCGTGCAGCTGGCGCAGCGCGACAGCAAGATCACGTTCCGTCGGCGGGCCGTCGGTCCGTGACACCCCGCCCGCCGTGGCCGCCCATCCGGGCGCCGGACGACCCCTCGCCGCGTGCTCCGACGCCGACCGCCCGGTCGCCGCCCGCCCGGTCACCGGACGCATCGTCGTGCCACGCGGCGGCACGACCCGCCCCTGCGCCGCATGCCTGGCCGTGGGCCCGTGCCCGGCCGCCGGCCCACGGGCCCCGGTAGGCGGCTGGACGTCCCCGCCCACGGCCGGCGAGGGGATCCCGGCGGCCGGCTCCGGCGGCTCTCCCGGCCCCACCGGACCCTCGCGGCCGGCGTCGATCCACAGGGTGGCCACGGTGTCCGCGATCCGCAGCGGTGCCGGCAGGCCCGGCGCCAGGCGCACGGCCGGGACGTCGTGGCGGGCCAGCCAGCGAGCGACCTGGACGACCTTGTCCGCCCGGTGCGCCATCGCCCGCGACCCGGATATCCGGACGACCACCCCGGCCCGGGGCAGCCGGAAGATCGCGTTCGCCGCGATTTTGATCATTTCCGCGTCCTGGCCGTCCAACCCGGCCGCCGCGCAGATCTCCCAAAGAACTTCCCAGGCCCGGGCGACGGTGAAACGCCCGCCACCGGCGACCGGGCCACCCGCCGGCCTTCGCACGTCGTTCAAGTGATTCACGTGATATGCACCGTCCGTTGTTGTTCCGCTACGGAGGTTGCGTGGGGCCGGCGTCGGCCATGGCTCACCGCTCGTGCCCCGCGGGGGCCTTCGTCGCGGCAGCCACCGCTCCGGCAGCCTGCGTGCTGGCAGCCTGCGTGCTGGCAGCGTCCGCTCTGGCGACAGCCGCGTCCGGGCCGGCTGGCTGTCGCTGGCCTTCCCGCTGCCACCCCCGGACGTACGCGGCGAGTTCCCGGACCTCCCGGACCTCCCCGTGCGCCCGGGTCACCGCGAGCAGCTGGTCGGCCCGATTCGACACCGACGCCACCGCGCGTCCCCAAGAGATCGAGATCGCCTCGGTGGCCAGTGCGCACACCCGGTCGAGCTCGAGACGGCCCTGGCAGGCCAGCGCCAACGCCAGATCGAGACGGATCACCGACCGGAACCCGGGCGCGTTCATCGCGTCCAGCCGCGGGATGGCGAACTGCGCGTGTTCCTCGGCGGCGCGGGACCGTCCGAGCAGGCACAGCGCCGTGGTCGCGTTGTAGGCGACCTCGACCGGGTGAAAGGTGTCGAAACCCGGCCCCGGAGATCCCCACTGTTCCACGGGAATCATGTCGGCGAACTCGTAGGCCAGGTCGAGCGCCCGCGCGGCGCCCCGGACGTCACCGAGCGCGGCCAGCGCGCGGGCTTCCTGGCAGACCAGCCGAGCCCGCACCGGCCCCGCGCTGACATACCGCAGCCCGTCCCGGGCGAGTCGCAGGGCCACGTCCGGACGACCGCCGTAGAACTCGGCGACCGCCCCGATCTCACGCGCGGACCCTCGCAACGGGCCGTCCCCGGCCCACTCCCCGGCCGCGAAACCAGCGGCGGCCAGGGCCCCCGCGACCTCGGGCTCACCCAGCTTGAAAGCGGCGTCGGCGTGCAGGACAGTGGCCCGGCCAGCGGCGATGCGCAGCCGGCGGGCATCCGAGGCGGTCAGTTGACGCTGGGCGAGCTGGTCCAGGTAGTGCCGCAGCCGGAGCGTCTCGGTGATCACCTGGGCGGGCGAGGTCTGCTCGTGGGTACCGAGCAGTTCGGTCAGTTGTCCCTCAGCATGGGCGATCGCGGCCTGTGCGGTCGTGCCGTGCACGTCAACGAGATCCGCGAGCTGCGTGTCAGGGAGGAGCGCGCCCACCATGGCGGCGCCGGCATACAGGTGGAACTGCCTGCGGTCGGACATCGGCGGGCCCGCGGCTGCCACCGGCTCGGGCAGCGGAGGCTGCCCGTCCGCGGGGGAGTCCCCGGAAAACCCGGCAGCCAGCTCGTCCGGCGAGCTCGTGTGGCCTGGCGGCTCCGGTACCGCGCGGGTATCCAAATGATCATCTGGAGGAGTGCGGGCCGCTGGAATCGCGACCGGCATGACCGGCAGGGTGGACGGAGCGAGCCGCGCGGTGTCCAGCACCGCTGGCCACGTGCCGGCCGGGCCGGCCGGCAGACTGGAAGCGGTCCGACCGGGCCCCTGCCGCGGCTCTTCGCGCGACAGCTCCTCCCGCGGCTGCCCTTCGTGCGGCTGTTCGCGGGACTTCCCGCTCGGCAGAAATTCCCGCCGGACCGGCTCCACCGATCCGGTTGGCCCGGTTGGCCCGGGCTCCCGGGGTACTGGCAGGAACAGCTCGCCAGTATTGGTCATGATTATCGCACTCCCTGGCCTCCCTGTCGGTGAGGCAACTCGTTCGCCCACCCGGACGAACTCTCCTGGTAGCGAGAATGTAACTCAAGGTAACACAAAAAAGTGTCGAAGTGTCGCGACCCGACAGAGAAGCGGGAGAGAACACGCGCGGACCACGGCACAAGCGATCACCATCCGGGCCAATCAGACGTCACAGAAAGTAATCATTCTCGGTCCGGTCCCGGACAACCCACCATGACGATCCGGAGATGACGTGTCACTTCGGATCCACAGGCCACCAGGAAGCCGACCAAGCAACGCGAACCCGTCCCGCAACCGATCAAAAACGCGTGACCGAGCACTGTAGAAGCACTGTCGAATCATGCGAGTAAGGGAACAAACCGCTGCCACCGCAGCCATTTCCACCCTCGTTTTCCTGGTCAGGGCAGGGCGCGTGGTTGACCGGCCGTCATTCCTGGCGGGCCTCAGGATCCGTCGGTGCTTCGGGCACGGGTATCCCCGCGCAGACCGGACAGCCAGACCGCCGCCTCGTGGAAGGCATCGTCGGACGTGCTCGGCCGCACCACCCCGGCCCGTCCGTCCGCCCGCGAATAACTGCCCAGGAACCGGACCTCGGCGCAGACGCGGTGCAGTGCCGACAACGCCTCCCCGACCCGCGCCTCGGACACGTGCCCCTCGCAGTCGACCGAAAAGGAGTACCGGCCCAGCCCCGCGCCGGTCGGCCGGGACTCCAGCCGGGTCAGGTTGACCCCCCGGACTGCGAACTCGGTCAGTATCTCCAGCAGCGCGCCGGGATGGTCGTCCCGCTCGAACAACACCACCGTGGTGCGGTCGGACCCGGTGGGCGACGGAGGCGGCCCCGGGCGGGTGACCAGCACGAACCGCGTCTGCGCCCCGTCGACGTCCTGAACGTCGTCGGCCAGCACCGACAGTCCGTAGCGGGGGGCGGCGAAGGCGCCGGCGAGCGCGGCGTCGACCTCCCCGGCCTGCACCCGGCGCGCCGCCTCGGAGTTGCTGAACGACGGTTCCCACCGCGCGTCGGGCAGGTTCTTGGCCAGCCACCGGCGGCACTGCGGCTGGGCGTGCGGATGGCTGGAAACCGTGCGAACCGCATCGATCACAGTCCCGGGCCGGACCAGCAGAGCGAACCGGATCAGGAGCACGACCTCGGCGGTGACCTGGAGCAGATCACCGCTGGCCAGTTCGTCCAGGGTGGTCGACACCGAGCCCTCGACCGAGTTCTCGAACGGGACGAGCGCCCCGTCGGCGTCCCCCTGACGGACCGCGTCCAGCGCTGCCGCCACGTTCGGCAGCGGGTCGAGCTGGGCCCTGTCGGCGATCGGAAGGGTCATCAGCGCCGCTTCGGAGAACGTGCCGGGCGGCCCCAGATAGACCAGACGCGTCGTTGACGTCATACCGACGACCTTCCGGATGTCATGCCGACAGCCTTCCACTTGGACGGGGTGGGACCGCCGGAGCGGGCAGCGTCCCCGGGGCGGAGCCGGTCACCGGGGCAACGGACATCGCGACAGCCCCGACCGTGCCCGAGGGGGAACCCGGTCGTACCCGGGAGGAGAAGAGCCCGGACGCGTCCCCAGCGGATCTCCCAACGGTACGGGGTCTCGGACACCGGATGAGCGGACACCCGGTATCCGAGACCGGGCCCATCGCCAGCTCCGCCAGCTCCGCGCGTCTCACCTCGACGATCCTACGATCCGGTGACGGATCGCATCCGCGGGCCCCGCTCCGCCGGCACCCAACCGCCCCAGCGCCCGACCGCTCCAGCGGACCGGACAGCGGCGGCATGGGCGAGCCGTCGGCGCGAGGAGGCGGCGGCGCGAGGAGGCGGCGGAGATCAGGCGGCGGACCCGTAGGGTCGGCAGTATGGATACGGAGGATGTGCGGCTCCTGCTGGACGCCGTGGCCTCCGGCACGGTCGGGCCGGACGACGCCCTGGCGCGCCTGGCCGCGGGCCCGCTCGGTGACGGCAGCGGCTGGACCGACCTCGGATACGCCCGTGTCGACACCCACCGCGGACTCCGCACCGGCGACCCGGAAGTCGTCTACGCCGCCGGCAAGACCCCGGCGCAGACAGTCGGCATCGTCGCCGAACTGCGGCGGACCGCTGGCCCCGGCCGTCCGACGCTGGTCACGCGGGCCGACGCCGCCACCGTCACGGCGCTGCGGGCCCGCTGGCCGGACGAGCTCACGACGTCCGCGCAGACACCGGCCGAGGCACCCGGCGGAGCTTTCGCCGCGCTCTCCGCCACAGCCGGCCACACCGCTGCTGCCACCACCGGCCACGCCAACACCGCCAACCACACCGCCGGTCACGCCGCCGCCAACCACCCGGTCGGCCACGCCAGCCACTCCGTCTTCGCTGGTCATGCGGCCGGTACCGCGCAGGCCGCGGCCACGGTTGCCATCGGTCCGCTGCCCGCGGCCCACGGCCGGGTCGTCGTCGTCTGCGCCGGGACGTCGGACGCCCCGGTCGCCGCGGAGGCCGCGCTGACCACCCGCGCGTCCGGGGTGGGCGTTGAGACGATCATGGATGTGGGGGTCGCCGGGCTGCATCGCGTCCTCGCCGTCCGTGACCGGCTGGCCGAGGCCGACTGCCTGATCGTCATCGCCGGCATGGAGGGAGCCCTGCCGAGTGTGATCGGCGGACTGGTCGGCACACCGGTCGTGGCCGTCCCGACCAGCGTCGGTTACGGCGCGTCCTTCGGCGGGCTCACCGCACTGCTCGCCATGCTTACCTCATGCGCTCCCGGCATCGCTGTGTGCAACATAGACAACGGTTTCGGCGCGGGCATCTTCGCCGCCCGTGTCGCCCGCCGTTCGGCAGCGGCCAGCGCCCCCCAGCCACAGCCGTAGGCAGAAACCGTTGTCATGACGACCCTTTCCACCTACGGCTTCCGCGCCTGTAGGTGAAAAATGTTGTCATGACGACGGAAACCACCTACGGCTGACGGCTGGAATCCGTCGGAGGCCATCCACGGCTACGGCCTACGGCCTACGGCCAGCAGCCGTAGGCCGTAGGCCGTAGGCGGAAAGCACCTGTGCGTCGCCGACGTTGACCGGCGACGCACAGGTGAAAACAATCACAAGAGGGTTGTTGTAACGGCTGTTCTTATCGCTGGCTTCGGTTGATGGCTCTGATGAGGTCGGCCTTGCGCATCGTCGAGCGGCCGGGGATGTCGAGTTCGCGGGCCACCTCGCGCAGGTGCCGCACCGGGGCGTTCTCATCCACGGCCCCGATGGTCAGCCTGGTCCCGCCCGGGGCCGGGGCCCGCTTCGCCGTCCGATGGCCTGACGGGTGACCTCCTGGCGAGTGGCCTGACAAACCGGTGTCCCTGCTCGAGGCCGAGGCATGCTTCACCGGCCGCTGGCCCGAAGGGCCGGCGTCGTGCTTCGGCTCCCAGCGGTTGCCGACCTTCTCGTGGGTGCGCCTGAGCGTGGCGAACGCCGTCCGGTGCGCCCGCGCCCCCTCGCCGTAGGTCCCGACCGCGCTGTCATGGGTCTCCTTCCATGTGCGCACCGCCTTGTCGTCAGATCGGGCAACCGTCGAGGGCACGTCCCGTCGCATCTCGTCGATGTTCTTTCCTGTCATGTCCGGTACCGGTCCTCACGTACTCCGTCTTGTTCGGGCTCGCTGTCGTGTTCGGGTCTGCTGTTCGGGCTCCTGTTGCTCAGGTCCGCTGTCGGTTCGGATGGGTGTCTCGCCCGGATCGCTTCCGGGCTCCTGGGGTGTTCCTGGGTGTTCGGAACGGGCTCACGCGAGCCGGCGGGGTTCCGTCCGGGCCGCGTCGCGGCCGCGCGCCGGTCAGTGCTCCCGGCGGTGGGAATCCCGACGGGCGGGAACGCGGCGGCCACCGGCACCGCCGCGGCGCAGGCCGGTCCCCCGGTCGACCCGGCGCACCGCGTCGCCGCCTTCGGCCCGGTGCCGTTCCTGGCTGATCCGGTCCCTGATCAGATCCAGCGCCCGGTCACGGTCGCCTTCGTCGAGTCCGTGCATGAGACTGTCGAAAACACTCAAGAGTTCTCCCCGGAGCGAAGATTGCGGAAAATGTCCCGCTTTTTCTCGTTGCAAGAACTTCTTTGTCCGTCTCCTCTGCCTGTCTCCCTTCGGCTCGGCTATGGGCCGGCTATGGCCGGGGTGCGGTGTGTTCGGCGGTAGCCCCGGGGTGCGCCGGGTTTCCCCACCCGGCCGCGGACGGGATTCGCGCGGTCCCGTCGGCCAGCGGGCGGCCCCGGTCTCGCGGGCGACCCCGGTCCGCCGTGCCGGGAAGGGGCGGGCGGTGGCAGGCCGAGCCCGTGCGGGCCAAGCCTGGAGCGACGGTAGAACCGGGGGCCGCGTCGACGGTCATGTCGACAGGCCACATGTCGACGGGCCACGTCGGCAAGCGGGCCAGTTGGCCGACAGCGTCCCCCGCGCCCGGCCCCCGCAGAGAAAGCGCCTCGGATGTATCCGTGGCCGGCCCCGTGACCGGTCAGCGCGACGGCCGGCGCCCCGGGGCGCGCCGCCGCCGGCGGGACCGAGCCCGACGATGTCCAGACCCGGTATCCAGACCCGGCGGAACAGGTGCACACTGGTTCCGCACCGCGCGAACATGCTCGGGGAACCTTCCCCGGGCAACGCCGTCGAAAACCGCAACGTCGCCGAAAACCGTCACCGAAGACCGTTGTCGAAGACGGCGGGACCGGTGAAAACCGCCGGCCGGCCCGCTGCCGCGGCCGCGGCAGCGGGCCGTCATACACCGCTCCCGCAGCCTCCCCTGTGGCCCCTTTCGACCGGTATACACGCAACCGAGGGGGATCCGACAAGAACAGAAAGAGCGAGAAGCCGAACGGAAGATGGCTTTCGCCCGGTTCCGGACGGGGCGACATCCCAAAAGATCGACACTCTGAGTAATAATAGTTTCCATCGCTATTCTCGGGGAAACTCCGGACGCATGGCCACGTCACCATGCGAACCATTTATGACCCTGGGTGATAATCAGTGCGTTCCTGATCCTGGACACCCCGGACCGGTCCCCGCGGGGACGCTTCCCGATCGGGACGGAGCCGATCGGGACGGAGCATCGTGCGTCCAACCATCCCCATCACTGGAGAACCCCTACCTGTGACCAGTCGTGACAGTGGTCGTTACCGGTTGTCCCGCTACCGCCCAGCCGGTGGCCGCGGCCCGGCCGGGACAGTCGTCGCGCTGCGCGCCCTCGGCCTCAGCGACCTGCTGACCGTCCTGCCCGCCCTGCGCGGCCTGCGCCGAGCCCGGCCGGACGCGCGAATCCTGCTTGCCACGCCACGCTGGCTGGAACCGGTGGCGCTGCTGTCCGGGGCGGTCGACGGTGTCGTGGACACACCGAAACTCGGCCCGGTGGCCGTTCAGCGGCCGGCACTGGCGGTGAACCTGCACGGCCGGGGACCGGCCTCGACGCAGGTGCTGCGCGCGACGGCGCCAGCGGAGCTGTGGGCCTTCGACCTGGCGGGCGGGGTGTCCTGGGATCGGGACGAACATCGAGCCGGCAACAGGCAGCACGCCCCGCGGGAACACCACGGCGACCCGCGAGAGCGACAGGCCGGGGAGGAACGCGAGGTGGCGCGATGGTGCCGGCTGCTGGAGGCACACGGGGTCGCGTGCGATCCAGACGATCTTTCCCTACCCCGGCCGACCGTCCCCCCGGTCGTCGGTGGTGCGACGATCGTGCATCCAGGTGGCGCGCACCCGGTCCGTCGATGGCAGGCGCGGCTGTGGGCGCAGGTGGCGCGGGCACTCGCCACCAGCAGCCACCGGGTGGTCGTGACGGGCGGGCCGGAGGAGACAGAGCTGGCGCGGACGGTGGCGCGGGAGGCCGGCCTGCCCCCGGCGGCAGTGCTCGCCGGATCGATCGACCTGCCCGAACTGTGCGCGCTGGTGGCCGCCGGGTCGCTGCTGCTCGCGGCCAACACCGGGATAGGCCACCTCGCGACCGCCTACGGGACGCCGTCCGTACTGCTGTTCGGACCGGTGTCACCGGCCCGGTGGGGACCACCGCCCGACCGCGGCCAACATGTCGCGCTGTGGTCCGGGGAGCGGGGAGCCGCGGACCGGAACGGTTCCGCCGCGGCCGGCACCGAGCAGGGCCTCGCCTCGATAACGCCAGCGGACGTCCTGCGCGTGGTGGCCACGTTGCCCGGAGGGCATCCTCCAAGCCCACCCCCCAGCCCGTGAAGGACCGGATTCCACCGGACGTCTTCGGGGTTCGGGGGTTGGGGACCCGCAGGTGCTGTTGGCCCGCCCTGCGAGTCGTCGACCGGCCCGGGATCTTCAGATCACGCGGATCGGCGCTCGGACGGCCGCCTGTGTCGAGTCAGCGCCCACCGGGCAACAGCGCCCACCGGGCAATGATCTGAACGAGTAATCCGAACAAACGATCCGGAAAA
>NZ_CAAAFS010000018.1:0-9430 GCF_900634755.1 Protofrankia symbiont of Coriaria myrtifolia | reverse complement strand
CCATCCGATCTCGTTCGCGAAGATGGTGCGGCGGATGCCTGCCGCGCCCAGGTGGTGTGCGAGTTGTCGCTCCGATCAGATGTGCTCGAGCCGCTCCGCGACGTACTCGCGCTCCCACGACGCCGGACGTCCACCACCTCCGCTCACCCGCCATCGCAGGACATCCAGCGCCCGCAACCCGGTTATGTAGTAGTGGCAGGAGAAGAACTCCAGCACCACCGCGCCATCCTCCCGACGGGCAGCCGGTGCAGCCACCAGCGCGGCATCCACCCACGGATAGTCAGCCGCGAACGCGTTCACATCCCGCACTAACTCACCCGCCCGGTGCAGCGTCGTAGCCGCATTCGGCAACACCACCGGCTCGTCGATTAGCTTGACCGAGTAGAGCTCACTCAACAACTCGGCATAAGCCAGCGGATCAAGATCCACATCCAGCCGGCGACCCAATTCCCGTATCGTCGCCACATCATTAAGGAACAACACCTCGCCACCGTGAGCGAAGAGCAAGCCGTACGTGTAGGCGTCGTTGTCAGCGAAAGTGCGACTTACGACCACCTGCACCGCGTACTCGACCCATGATTCCCAACCGATCAGCCAATCCGCCAGCCGCGCCGAGTAGTAGTGGCGCCCAGCGTGAAAGACGACGGCATCAGGCCAGTCTCGCCGAGATTCGATCTCCTCGCCCGACTGGAACACATAGCGCTCGATCGCGGCAACAACCCGATCCGCCTCCACACCGACCCCTTCCCCAGCCAACCGGCACGACCTAAGCGTCGCCCACCGACGAAATGCCGCTCACGTTCTGGCCGTCGGCACCACCGCTGGTCCAGCGTCGTGCTCGCCACGTTGTCAGCCGATCCAATCCGGCGAACAGCTTCCGTGTCCGTTCCTGATCCTCCCGGCGCCGCGCGTAGACCGGCACTCCCCGATCGGCTCCGACATGAAGTTCACTACCGACTGTCCGAGGCCACGGTAAGTGTCCAGAGTCGGCGTTCGCTTCCTACATACACTATCCCGTCCGGGCTCACGACGGGCAGGTGTGAGATCGGCCCAGGGGCATACCAGGTCCAGCGGGCTGAGCCGTCCGGCTCCAGGCAGCGGACGAAAGTCTGATCGGACAGATCGTGCCACTTATGGTAATCGTCCCATTGTTTCCTCGATGGTGATGCGATGACCAGAAGCGTCCCACCGGGTCCTGGGACCAGGCACAGCGGAGGCGCATGAAGCTGGTGACGCCACAGCGGCGTGCCGCCCAGATCCAGCATGATAACCTGCCAGTTCCACTCCATCGGGCGGATTTCGATCCTAGGTCCAAGCATGGCCACACGGACACCGTTATCGGAGTCGGCCAGCACCGTGAGCGGCGATCCAAGCGGAACCGAGCTCTCGAATCGCCTAATCTGGTGGCCAGCTGTGTCCACGAGGAAGAATCCGCTCCCCGCGTACCACTCCATGGTAACGAACAGCGTCGTATCGCCCACCACCGTCGGTCTCCGACCCAGGATCCCGCCTGAAACCGGTGGGCCGTCCGGCGGCGGAAGGTCGCAACCGGACAGGACAAAGGCCCTGTGGTCAAACGACCACAGACGAACCCCATCATGGCCGAGGCCGTGGACGAATCCCTGCTCGACGACGAGGATGACGTCGCCGAAAACGAACGGTGCCGTACCCCCCCGTTTACTCAGGTGGAACGACCAGCGCGGCTCCCCCTGGACAGTCGTGCATCGCAGCTCCGCCGAATGGTCGGCGAGCACCTGATAGAAAAGAAGGTCACCCCGTGGCATAGCCGTGAGCTCGGAAACTCGCGATACCGGGAACAAGCGCGACACCGCCCCGGACCTGCCGCTCCTGACTACGACCGATCCGCCCTCGATCCGTGCCAGACCACCGTCAGGAAGCATCGTTGGCTGTTCATACGAGACTCCTTCCCCGGCTACTTCCCAGAGAATCTTCCTGTCCCCGCCCACCAACACCAGAGACTGGGCAAACGTGACGACACAGCTGCCATCCCGAGTCATCGCCAATGCTCCACCGCCAACTGCGGGCAGTGCGACCGACCCGAGTACCCGAGCCGCCGTTCGGCTCGGGTCATTGTCAAACGATCGTCTGGTACCCGTCATTCCTCCCAGCCCAATGACTTCTTCAAGAGATCGATCTCCGCTTCGAGCTCCCTTTCGAACTTCCGTTTCATCTCTATCGTACCGTGTTCAGTAGCAATGGAGTCGGGATGATTGAAAGAGGTCAGACTCTCGACAATTTGAAGGAGTTTGTTCAGGACGCTGCGCGCTCCGAACATTCTCATGGTTCCGTCGTGCAGGGTCGACCCACCCGCCTCCCGATATGATACGCGAAAGTGTTCCAGCAACATCTTCGTTTCGGCTGGACTGAAGGAAAACTGGCGGCTGTAGTATGCGAGGCGCTGCTCGAAGTTTGATACGTCGCGTTCAGGGGAGGCTATGGGTTCGCCATGGTGATTCATCGAGTAGTGGAATGTCGGTGTGTCAATGAACGTGACGCCGCGAGCCCGATCCCAGAAAAAGTTGCCGGGGTGGGCATCTCCATGAACCAATGCTGATTTGCCGGGATAGCGCCGGGCTGCGTCGATCGCCTCATCGAGGCGTCGACTGAGTTCGTGCACGTCCAAGCCGTGCTGCTCGACCAGGTCGGCTCGGGCACTCACTTGGCTGGTGAGCCGGCGAGCGAGACCGGTATGGAAATCTAAGTAGTCTTGGGCGACCGGCCTGCCCGAACTCACAGGCCTCGTATGCAACTCCGCGAGGGCCGCGGCGGTGTCACTGACGGCGGTCTTCAGCTCCTCCATCGCCCGCAGCCTGTTCTCGGGGGACGCTTCGTGGACAGCTGCCATAATGTCGTCGATTGCGCGTCCGGATGCGACGGAGGACAGGAGGACGCCAGCCGGTGCGTCACCGTGCAGGATAACCGCCACACCCCGGACCTCAGGAACCCGCAGGCGCGTAAACTCGTCCGACCTGAGACGTTCGATTGACGACAGCTCACGTACGAACTCCTCCATCCTCGGGAACACCTTAACCACGGCTACGACCGCACCCGACGGATCTCGTATGAGGAAGACCGGCGCGCCGGAGTGCCCCTTCGCACCTTCGCCGCCAACTCGTTGTAGCGAAGCGTCACCGAATCCCAGCGCCTCACCAGCCATCTCGGTGAGGGCCGGAACGACGTCGCCGCCTTCGGCCTCAAGTCTAGGCAGTTGGTCAGCAAGTCGGGACACCGCATCGTTGTCGACCAGCCCGGTCGGGGTACGGCTTTCGGTAGCTTGCTCCAAGACTGCGTCGTGTAGCCCTTGTGCGCCATCCCGTCCGGCTGCTTGCCATGCCGAGAAATCCGGGCCTGCCCGCTCCTCGTCTACGCGAGGTCCGCCGTCGTGACCAAACTCTCCGGCCGAGAGTACTTCGGGGACCGGCAGCACGTCAGAAGCCAACAACATATAGGGAGTCGGCGGGGCTGGTGGCGGTGCATCACGTAGGGCTGGGAACAAGAGCTCACTCTGGCGTTGCCGTACTCCGTCAAGGTCCAGGCCATACGTATCGACAACGTGCCGCATGATCGGTCCGTGGAGGCTGCCGTACTGACGCTCGGTGGGTATAGGATGCGTTGCGTCTATGATGGCCGAACGAGCTTGCTGGACGATGCTCTCCGGGATGAGCGCCGGGTACCAGACGAGGATGCCGCCGAATTCATTGTCTAACCGTTGCGGGATGTATCTGTCCAGCACCATGTTCCGGAGCTGCTCGGGAGTCATGGCGGCCAATTCGCGGTACCCATCGGAGTTTGGGATCCGCGGATCATCGGTGGGGTCGAGCGAACGGTGGCCGGCTAGGCCGCGGAGGAACTCCTGCTGGACAGCGAAGCCCTGGTACTCCCGCTCAAACGTGAGCTGATTGTGCACTCGGGCCGCCATGCCACGCGGAAGGCTCGTTTCGATGGCGCCTCCCAGCAGCGCCCTGCTTGGCTGCAGTGCGTGCATGCCCTCGTGTACAACAGTGGCCGCGAGAGCGCCAAGCGACCGGGGACCATCGCCAGCCTGGGGATTAACGAATGTGACACCCACCTCCGGGTCGTAGAACCCACGCGGACGTTCTACAGTAACCTGACGTTCGATGCGGAAAGTAGCCGTACCGTCTGGAAGCAGGGCCCGCACGGAGTCCATATCCATCGGGATTGTGCGTTCGAAGGTCCACGCCGCGTGCGCCTCGAATTCGGGACCCAGAATGTCGCCGATCTTCGCAACCACAATGGCTTGATCGATTACGTGAAACCGGTATGTGGCGGGGTCGACGCTCACGACCCGGTTCGCCATCTCAACCGAGTTGAGCGGGTCGACACCGTCAAGATCCCGCCATCCGGGATCAGCGAACTCACCACCCCGGTCGAAATCACGCCAGTTACGGTAGGTGTCGGCGTACTCCCCGACCCTGACACTCAGATCACGTATCCCCTGCACAAGAGCGCGCAGGTCGCCACTTGCCCGCGCCCGGTCGGCCAAGCTCTGCACCCGGTCGGCCAGGCCCGCGATCACGTCGAGGTCGTGGATACGCTCGGCGACGACCTGCTCGGGGTACTTGTCGAGCAGGTTCGCCTTGGCTCGGCCCACCAGCTCGTGCACCTGGCTGGGCAGGTCGGCACCGGTACGGATAAGTTCGGGCGGAAAGTTGACGCTCGGTGCGAGCTCCTGCGACATATGGTCGATCGGCGTCAGGCCCGACGTCTTCTCGACAGCCGGTGGGGCGTCCGGAGCGGGCACCGAGCGCGCGGCCACGGCTTGGGCCGCCTCGGCCTGGAGACGGGCGACGGTCTCGTCGATCTCCGCCGCCGACTTCGGCACCATCGTGCCGTCTTCGCCCGGCCCGGTGAGGTGCTCCCGCACCCACCGCACAACCTGCTCGGGCGTCTTCGGGGCGGCGAGGATGTCCCGCACCCATTCAGGGGTCAGCGCCTGCGATTCGGCCGGCTGCGCCGGCACCACATCACTGAAACCGACCTGGTCCACGCCCACAACCGGCACATCCGCGCCGATAGGCTCCTCCAACGGCACCAGCCCGGCCGGATCCCGCGGCAGCTGAGACGGTACGGCAGGGCCGCCCCCGGATGGGAGCGCCGCATCCGGGGGCGATACCGGAACCACCCCGTCCGGGATGCGCCCCGCACCCCGCGGCAGACCCTCTACGCCGCGTACGAACCCTTCGCCGGCCAGACCGCCCCACCGCGATGGGCCCGCAAGATCTTGACGAACACCGCCGCGAAATCCCCGTCCCTGTTCCCGTCCTGCGGACTCCCCTGCTCCGACTCCTTGTCGATGATCAGACGGCGGTCCATCCTCGGGTACCCGAAGATGTACTCGACCTCCCGTCTGTCTTCCCGGACCTTCTCGAAACCCACCAGAATCGCCATCGGCAATCCCCCGTCCCCATAAGGTGTCAAGATTCTCGCCAGTACGGCCCGGCCGTACATCCTGCCAGTTGTAAACACTATTGGCGTATCCATGCGCCTGCGGATACGTCGCGTCAGGATACCCCCGCAGATAGTCGGACTCGGCGAGCTCATGCTCGAGAAGACCGAGATCTTCACTGAGATGACGGCCCTCACGCAACCGAATCCACGCCTCGGCTATGTCGGGGTCCGCGTCGAACCGCTGGCGTATGAAACCACCCTCATAGTCGCTGACAAGATGTTCGTCGACCATGAGATGGCGCTTGATCTGACCGATCTCCTCGGGCGTGAACCCGATCCTGCCGCCCGGGCGCTCCACCGCCGCCAGGCTGCCGGCGATGTCCGCGATGTCGGCGTCACCCGCCCGGAACCGGTCGTAGGCGCTGTCCGCCCACTCCCAGGCCGCCACCTCGTCGCGGGGCCTGATCGACGCGCCGGTCATCGCGTCCGCCAGCGGCGCATGGTCCGCATGGCCGGAGTGCGCGGGCTCGACGTGGCGGGACGCCCCGGCATGGCCGGACGTGACCTCCGGGTGCGGATATGGGTGCGCAGAGCGAGGGCCGGCGGGCCCGTCGTAGGCCGCGGCCGTGGGCCGGTCGGGTGGTCCGGCCGGTGGATGATCCGAGCGGATCGGACGTTCCGGCGGAACGGTCCGCTCCCCGGGCGCCGGAGGCCGCTCCCCCGGCCGCTCGGGCGTCCCACCCGGCGGGCTGTGCTCGGTGGGCGCCGGTGAGGCGACGTCGGAGCGCGCAGGAGGGCTGTTGTCGGGGCGTACCTCCGGGGTGTGGTCGAAGCCGGCGAGCTCGACGTGGCGGGGGGACGTGTCAGGGTACGCGGGGTGCGTATCGACCGGAGGCCGGCCGTGGGGTGGCGTGCCGTCCCCCGCGCCATCCGGGCCGCCGCCACGCGGGAAGCCGTCCTGCGGAAAGCCGTCCTGCGGAAAGCCGTCCTGCGGGCCGCCGTCACGCGGGAGACCAGCACGCGGGCCGGCTCCACCGTGCGGGCCGCCACCGCGCAGGGCGCCGTCGCGCGAACCTCCGTCACGCAAACCGCCGTCGCGCAAACCGCCGTCGCGCGGACCGGCGTCGCGCGGACCGGCGTCGCGCGGACCGGCGTCACGCGAACCGGCATCACGCGAACCGGTGCCGGACGGCGACGGTCGGCCGTCCGGGTTCGTGCCGGGCGGAAGCTCGCGGACGGGCGCGTCGAGCGACGGCAGCTCGGCGGCCGGCTGCCGCGGCCCGTGGGGACCGGTGAACGGGTCGGTGAACGCCGGCTCTCCCCGCGTGGCGTCCGGCCTCGGGGTGGAGACGTCACCGGGGAGACGCCCGATGACATTGCCCTCCGCGTCCATCCGGACGATCTCCGTCGGTTTGAAGCCCTCCCCGCCGAACCGCGCGCCGAACGTGTCCCGGCCGGCGACGTCGACACCGACCGCGGTGTGTGCCCCCGCGTCGTGCGCCAGCATGCCGATACGGCCGTGCTCGCCGGGGACGGCCACGACCTCCTGCCCGATCTTCAACGGCAGCGGCCGCACGGACGTCTGAACGTGGTTCAACGTGCCGAAGAGCGCCCCCGCGGCAGCGCCGTGACCTGCGCCCGCCGCCACGTCACTCCAGCTGAACGCCTCTCCTTTGACGAAGTGGTCGTAGGTCTGCGTGCCCAGCGCCAGGGTCCCGCCGGCGACCCCGCCGCCGAGGATGTGACCCAGCGGGCTGCCCCACATGCCCGCGCCGAACGCCGCACCCGATACCGCGGACAGGCCCGCCTCACCGAAGTCGACCGCGCCGGGAGCCCGGTGACCGTCGGCGACCTGGAGGAACTGACCGAGGAGGTTCCCGCCGCCCATGATGCCGGCGCCCATGGCCATCCGGGTGCCGAGATACCGGGCGAGCTCGTCGCGGAACGAGACGTTCGCGGCCATGCCCGCGGCCTCGCGGCCGAGGGTGGCCCTCGTGACCTGCTGGGCCAGCTCTCCCGCGGCCAGGCGAGCCACGTGCGACTCGGCTGAGCGCGCCGCGACCCTGGCGCCGAAGTTCCTGGCCAGCTGCTCTTCGAGCTCGCGGGCCAGTTGCTGCTGGATGAGCGCCCGCCCCTGTCGGGTGAGCGCCTTGGCGCCGACCTCCCGCTCGAGTGAGCGGAGCAGGCTTCGTCCGACCATGTCCCGCAGCGCCTCGGCGGCCATCCGGTCGGCGACGCCGCGGGCGATGACGTTCCTGGGCAGGATCCCCCGCAGCAGGTTGGCCGGCAGGTCGCGGAGGAGGTTGAGCGCCTCCCGCCCCAGCGCGGGGAACGCCGTACGCAGGACGTCCGGCAGCGCCGAGCGGGCCGCGATCGGGGCCGTTTCCCGGGCGAGGGCGAGCGTGCCTTCGTCGACCGCCGAGGGCAACGCCCGGACGAGGAACGCGGGCAGCGCGTCGAGCATCGCGCGGATGGAGATGCTGCTGATGGCCTTCATGATGGCGGCGCGGGCCGCCTGGATACCGGCCTGGGCGGCGCCGACGGCTGCCGGGACACCGCCCGCCGAGGCGCCGAACGAAGGGATCAGAGCAATTATGATCATGACGAGGCTGATGGCGAGGATCATCAGGTTGATCCCCACCATGAACTTCATGAGTTCGACCTGGAGGGCGAAGCCGTTGACGCCCTCCTGCAGGGCGCCCATGCTCTCGGCGGTGCTTCTCAGGCTCTCCAGATACTGGTACCAGCGTTCGGGGAACTTCTCCGCGGCGCCGCCGCCGCGCCAGTTCTCGAGGATGCCGTCGGCGGCTTTCCCCAGCTCCTGGTGGGAGTTGGCCAGCAACTCGGCCGCCGCACCGTACGCCTTCGCCAGCTCGTAGAGCTTGCCCTCGTCGGCCTCGGGAACCTCCCCGTAGAGGATGTTGCCGACCAACGTACCGGTGCCGGGCAGGTACGGCTCGACCTCGTCCGCGAGCCATGTCATGAACTCGAGGATCCAGTCCGAACTGCCGGACAACCGTCGTCCTCCCCCGCTGTGACCCGCCGACGGGTGACCCGGACCGGCTCGTCAGTACCCGTCAGAGGCTGGTCGCGCCATAACCGCCCGCCTCTTTGATCTCCGTGGCGCCCTGCTCGTCGGCACGCTGGTAGTTCAGCATCGCGTCCGTGACGAAGTCGGCGATGGCTGTCAGCCCCGCACCGAACTGCCCGGCCTGGTGCTTCACCGCCGTGTTGGCCGGCATGGCCCCGTCCCCACCCGCGTCGACCTGCTTGTGGTAGGTCCGCAGGAACTCGTTGGTGAAGTGGTCCGGCGGGAACATCGCCGGGACGTCCAGGTTGTTGATCGCGGCGAGCGCGCTGTTCACCGAGTTCGTCAGGTTCTCGCCCTCGGTCCGCAGGCCGTCGGCGACGTCGAGGATGTCCGGGATGCTGCTCGTGATGTCGAGGGGGTTGTCACCGCCCACGTTCTTCGTCCGTCCTCTTCCGTGGCAGGTCGCCGTCGTGGCCGTACGCCAGCTCGTCGATGTCCATGCCACCGATGCTGCTCAGGCGCATGTCACTGGGCAGACTCCCGTCGACGATCTCCTTGGTCTGCCGTTTCGCGTCCTCCGTCGCGGACCGCACGGTCGCCACGATGGTGGCAGCCAGCGCCTTCGAGTCGGGCCTGCGGTAGACACGCGGGTCGATCTCAAGCTCGATCAGGTGCCCACGCGCCCCGACCACGGCCTTGATCATCCGGTCGTCGGACCACGCCTGCCCGGTGACCTCGAGCATGCGCCGCTGCAGGTTGGGGAGCTCGGACCAGGTGCGCTTGAGGTCGCTGAACATCTCCCCGAGCGCGGTCCAGTCGGGCCGCTCCCCCTCGAACCTCGACAGGTCCACGACGACCCTCCTCCTGTCGTCCGGTCCGTTCGCCGCAGCAAACGGCGGCTGCGGCGAACGGCCGTTGCCCGGCGGAGGTCGAACCGCCCGCCGGGCAACCCTGGCTTGGCTGCCTGAC
>NZ_CAAAFS010000017.1:0-12276 GCF_900634755.1 Protofrankia symbiont of Coriaria myrtifolia | reverse complement strand
TCTACTAGATGCCGGCCGCGATCGCCCTGTCGACCGACTGCATGCGCTCGCCGGAGGCGCCCAGCTTGATCCCGACCTGGGTGAGCGCGGCCTTGATCTCGCTCGCGCCCTGGTTCCACTTCTGCCGCGCCAGATCGCACGCCTGCCCGGCCTCGCCCTGCCAGTCGGCGGCGAAGAGCTGCGTGAACTGGGTGTAGAGGTCCTCCAGGGAGCCCTCCAGCGCGCCCGTATAGGTACCGATCGCGGCCGCGACGTCCGCGATCTGCCCGAAGTTGTAGGTAATGGTGCCGTCGGCGCCGTAACTCGCTCCGCTCATCGGATTCCCGCCTCTCGAAGGTCTCGTCGTCGTCAGCCGCGCAGCACGCTGATGACGGTGCTGTTCCCGGTAGCGGCCGCGGCGGCTCGGATCTCCTGGGCGGCGTCCTCGTCGTTGACGCCGTATCGCGTCGAGGCGTCGCCTATCTTGCCGGCGAGCTCGTCCAGCGCATTCAGGATCTTGGTCAGGCCGTCGTTGAGCTGGATCGACGACCCCTGCAGCGCGGAGTTGGCCGTGCCGGCCATGCCCGCACCGCTCAACCCCTGGATCCGGTCGAGGAGCTGCGCCATGCCGGTCGCGATGCTTTCACGCGTCTCCAGACATTTCTGCACCATCGTGTTCAGCTGCTGCTGGGTCGCGTGGACCGTGCCTATGCCTGTCAAGGTGGTCTCACCCCGTCCTCTGCTCCGCCCCTCGAGCGGAGGTCTGCCCGATATCCGAGTTGCACCATGTCCGGCCGAGCTGCGGGTAGCGTCCGCAGTTGCCCTGATCAACTCATGTCACGCCTACCATGAACGGATCGCTACGTTTGCTCTCGATACACAGTAGACGACATTTGGTGACAAATTATGGCGTTGTCACCGAATTGTGGAGCCGTCCGGCTACTCTCGTGACTGGACCTGGGCAGACTCGGACGTGAGCCCGCCGGAGCAGACGGGGAGGGGTCGTGGCACCACCGTACAAACCGCCCGCTAACCCGTATCAGGAGCAGACCGACCACAACACGGGCGCGGCCTGGCTCGACGGCCACAAGCCCGTCGACGTCGACATCGACGGGATGGTCGACTTCGCCAGGAACATGGCGACCGTCAAGGACAACCTCGACGGGAGCACCGGCTACCTGGACCTGCTCGGCTCCCTGCCGACCCAGGCCTGGGATGGCGGCGCCCTGGGCGAGGCGATGTACGTCGCCCAGATGATGGGCTTCCACTACTCCGAGTTCCGGCAGTACTTCGCGTTCCTGTCGCAGGGGCTCAACAACATCGGCATGGCCGCCCAGACCGTCGCCGACGCGTTCCAGGGGACCGACGGATGGTCGGCGGCCACGCTCGACGCGGTCGAGTTCGCCTACGGTGACACCGGCGAGGGCAAGCCACCGGGGCTGCCCCCGGGCTTCCCGGTGAGGACCTGGCAGCAGGCGTTCGACGAGAACGTGGCGAAGGGGAACGGCGCCGCCTCGGGCCAGCTCGACCACTGGACGCTCCAGAGCACTGTCAGTGCCGGGCTCACCACGGTCAAGACGTACGTCAACCAGGACGGCATGACGCGGACGGACACCTCGCCTTCCGGGTCTTCCGGGTCTTCCGGCACGACGACCACCACGCTCAGGGACGCCGACGGCAACGTGATCAGTAGCAGCAGTCAGGCGTCACGCACCGACGTCATCGGCGACACCGTGGTTACCACGACGACGTCCTACGACGGCAACAACCACAGGACCGGTTCACGCACCGAGGAGACCACGTACAGCGGCGACGAAGTCACGAAGCGGAGCACGCAGACCCGTGGCCCCGACGACAAGGTGACCGGCACGACAACGACCGAGACCAACAGCGACGGTACGCAGACCATCACCACGACGAGCGGCAACAACAAGCGGGTGGTCGAGATCGGCGAGGAGACCGAGGGCGAGACGTCCGGTTCGCTGGACAGTCCGGCCCGGGACGCCATGGACGACATCAAGACCCATAATTACCCGATCGCGCCCTGGGCACTCGGGTAGGACGGGACGCGGAGGACCTGGCATGGCGGAGGGTGACTGGAGGAACCTCCCCGTCTACCACGGCGGCGGCCCGAACGGCAGCGGGATGTGGTATGAGGAGCCCGGCTACAGCACCGTCGAGTTCACCCCGGCGGCGAGCGGCGACGGCAGCGACGGGGAGCCGATCGAGGTCATCCGCCGCCGGATCATGAACCAGCACCCGGAGGACATCTCGGCGCTGGCCGACCAGTGGCAGAACGCGTACAACCTGCTGTCCAGCATCAGGCAGCAGCTGCTCGACCAGAGCAACATCCTCTACGAGCAGGCCTGGCGGTCCGCGCGGGCCCGGGACGCCTTCATGGAGAAGGACCCCGGCGAGGCACTCGCGTACCTCCAGGACTGGATGGACGCCGCACTGGACAACGTCAACGGTCTGCGCGCGCTGGTGGACATCGCCCAGCGGTCGCGCGCGGACATGGAGAACCTCTGGAACCGGTACCAGTCCGAGATCGAGGACGCCTCGAACGCGGATGGTTGGACGAGATTCGGGCAGGGCTTCCTGACCGGGGCGTCGCTGGGATTTTACGACGGCGAGGCGGGCGTCCAGAAATCGGAGCAGGAAGCCGTCCGGAAGAAGCAGCAGGAGTTCAACAAGCTGGCCCAGGAACTCGCCTTCAACGTCGGCAACCAGTACGGCGAGACGTTCTCGACGCTGGGCGGCGGGCACGGGGCGCTGTTCAGGCCGATGAACGCCGTGTTGAACACGGTGGGCCACCCGCCGTTCCCCACGATCGGCGCCGGCCCGTCCTCGCTCGGCGGGCCGGCGGGCGGGCCGGGTGCCGCACCCACCATCACCCCGCCGAACGCGCTGTCCAACCCGCCGCTCCCGACGCCGGGCGCCCCACCGTTCCAGCCGGCCGACGTGACCCCGCCGGTAGCCCCGGGGCAGGTTCCCGTGCCGACCGGCCAGCTCAACTCGCAACCGGATGTCGCACCTCCGCCGGCGGTCAACCCGGTGTTCGGTCCGGTGGCGCTGCCGGCAGCTCTGGTCGCGCCCCCGCCGGCGGCCAACCGGGCGTCACCAGGGCTGCCCGCCGCCGCTGCCGCGCCCGCGGCGGCGAGGGCAGCACCGAACGCGGCGAACGCGGCCCTGCCTCACCAGGCTGAGCACGGACGCCAGGATCAACGCCAACGGCCTGAACAGCGGCCTGATCCAGGCCAGGGGCTCCGGGGCGCCGACCGCTGGGGCGACGCCGGGTGCGCTGCGTTCCCCGGCAGCCGCGCCGCCGCCGACAGGGGGCCGGGGGCAGCGGGAGAAGCAGCCGCCAGGTGCCTCGAGGCGGGAACCGCAGGGGCCGGGCGTCAAGGGCCCCCTCGAGGAACCGTTCAGCGGTACACCGGCGGGCACGGCCCCGCCGGTACTGAACAATCAGCGCCCTGCCGGGCAGCGCCGACCAGGCAGCCGCGGGGAACCGCACCCGACGGCGCGGGCCCGGCCCGCTACCCCGGCTCCGCCGCGGCCCGCCGGTGCGGCGCCGCCGGTGTTGAGCAGCCCGGGCAGCAGTCCGACGCACGCGCCGCCTCCCGCGCCGACCAGGCCGAACAGGCCGGGACGAGCCGCGCCCGCGCGGCCGGGGCTACCGGGTCAGCCCGGCAGACCCGCGCCGGGCTCCGAGTGGGCCGGTGCGCAGGATGCGCGAGCGGACGCGTCCGCGCCTGTCCTCGACGCGCCTGTGTCGCCACCCACCGGCGCGGCCGTGTCCGGGCTGGAGGAGACCAGGCTGCGCGGCCGCACCGCCACTACGCCGCCGGTCAGATCCCGCCCGGGGTCCGCGGTCGCGCCGGAGCTGACCGCGCGTCGGGCCAGGCCCGTCGGTACGGCCCCGGCACAGGGCCAGGACGCGCATGCGGACAAGGATCAGCGGATCGTCACCGACGATGAAGCGTTCAGCGTGGACACTCCGGGCGGCAGCGTGGTGACCAAGAAACCCGAGGACAGGTCGTACCGCGCGGAGCCGCCCTCGGCCCTCGGCCGGGGCGGCTAGCCCCGGCGGGCCACCCGCGTCCGGGGCCGGCTGGAGGGCCAGCGGAAGCACGATCATGTTCTTCGTGCCGCCGGCGGCCCGGATCCTGCCGGCGGCCCGGATCCCTGAGTCGCTAGCCGGCCCCGGACGCCAGGCCGAGCATGACGGCGTCCCGCGGCAGCAGCCACGGTGACGCCAGCACCCGCCGTTCGACGAAGCCGACGACGTCGTATCCGCGCAGGGTGGACACGGTCTTCCTGGCGTAGAAGTCGTCTTCGTTCATCTCGGAGAGCCGGACGAGGTCGACGGCGTACCGCGCGAAGTCGCTGGGCGTGACGTAGAACACCACGCCGCTGGTCGAGCCGAACTCACTGTTCTGCCCCCACTCGAAACGCTCCTCGCCGTCGGCGCGTGTCTCGTTGGGGGTCACGACGTACGACCCGAGAATGGCGCTGACGAGTCTCGCCTGCACCCCGGAGGCGATCTCATCGAAATCGGCCGGCAACAGATGGTCATCCCACGGTGGTGCGGCGGCGCTGACGTCCGGCACGAAAGTGACGTTCACAACGTAGTTGAGGAGCATGGCGAAGACGCCTTCGTAGAGGTCCGCGACAGGCGGTTCGTGCTCCCGCGGCTCGTGGACCACCTTGACCGGGTAGTCGGCCTTCGGGCTGACCTTCATCCTGCGCAACCTCCGATCGGGCTCATCGCGTCGCGGCGAGCAGGTCGTCGAGCACGAGCGTACGGAGGTCGTCGCGGCCGGGCACCCGGCCCAGTGCCCGCAACCGGCCGGACTGCGCCTTGCGCATGCCCTCCAGCAGTTTGCGCGCCTCGCGCGCGTTGCCGAAGTTCTGGTCGCGTTCAATCTGGCTGAACCACTCGAAGAGAGCGTCGTCGACGCCTGATGCGAGCATGTAGTCGTCGTTCCGTGCGATGCGGTCGGCGATGAGCACCAGTTCCTGCGGCGAGTAGTTCTCGAACTCCAGTGTCTTGGCGAACCGGGAGGCGAGACCGGCGTTGGCGTCCAGGAAGTCCGCCATTTCGGCGGTGTAGCCAGCCACGATTACGGCCGCCTGGTCACGGTGGTCCTCCATGAGCTTGACGAGCGTGTCGATGGCCTCCTGACCGAAGTCGGCGCTGGCGCCGCTGGAGCGGGACAGGGTGTATGCCTCGTCGATGAAGAGGACGCCGCCCATGGCCTCCTCAAAAACCGACGTGGTCTTCTCGGCGGTGTGACCGATGTACTGGCCGACCAGGTCCCGCCGGGCAACCTCCTTGAACTTGCCGTTGGGCAGCACCCCCAGTGCCTTGAGCAGCTGGCCGTAGAGCCGGGCGACCGTGGTCTTGCCGGTGCCCGGGGCGCCGGTGAAGACGAGGTGGTTGCTGACCGCGCCGACGGCCAGGCCGGCGTCACGCCGCCACTCGTTGACCTGGATTTCGTCGATCAGTGCCCGCACCTCGGCCTTGACTCCACCCAGTCCGATCATCGAGTCCAGTTCGGCGAGCAGCTTGTCGACCTTCTCCGCGTCCTGGCCGGTCGCCCCCTCGATGGCGCTGACGCCGACCTTGGGTCTGTGCGCGGTGTCGTCGGCCTCACGGATGACCGGTGTGGCGCCCTCATCCACGTGGATGCCGGGCACGGCCGTGTCCTCGACCCGGGTGCCTTCAACGATGCCGCCGCACCCGCGGCCGAACATGATGCCGACACCGTGGGTGTCGTGCACCCAGCTGTTGGTGATGGTCGGTGAACTCTGGTGCGCGACCGAGATGCCCACGTCCCCGGTCCCGGAGATGTCACACCGCTCGATCGTCGGCCGCGCCGCCTGGTACACGTAGACCCCACGGAAGCCGCAGCCCTCGATCGTGCAGTTGCGGATGGTCGGGTCCGCGCCGAGGCGCACGATGATCCCGTCGTCCGCGATGTTGCGCACCTCGCACTTGTCCAGGATGCCGCCGGCGTCCTCGATGACGATGCCGTACTGCCCCTGAACGACCTTGACGTCAGAGGCTTGGACGTGGGCACCGTCGCTCACGCTGACCCCGGCCGCGTACCCGGCGCTGACCTGACATGCGTCGATCTGGAGTCGGCCGCCGGCCGCGGCCACCGCCGGATAGTCGCCGGCCGCCAGAACCAGCCCGCGCAGCGTCACCTCCGCGCTGTCGCAGGCCACCGCGGAGCCATCCGCGGCCGTCGCGTCGATCGTCACCGATCCCGGGTCGGCCGCCGCCGTCAGGGTCAGCCGCCGCCCCCGCAGCCGAAGGGCTTCGGAGTAGACGCCGGGTTCGATGGAGATCACAGCGCCGTCCGTCGCGATCTCCAAGGCGTCCTGGATTGTCGGATACGCCCCGGTCCGTCGCGGGGACACCATCACTGTTTGTGCCATAGCTCCGCCCGGTCCGGCGCCAAGAGGACGCCCCGAGAGTATCCGGCACCAAACGGGACCACCGGGAGCTGGAGCGCTCATCGTCCGGTGGTGCTCGTGGGGTCCTCCGGAGTGGGCAGGTCCTCGATCCCGTGTGCCGGGCTGCTGGCCGGTCTCGACCACCGGCACGAGGCGGATCTGGGCGAGTCCCTGGCCGGCCGGTGCCGCTGCCCACGCCGGGAGCCCAACCACTGCGGGCAGGCGTCATTTCGGCTCGCGGACCGGCCCGCACACCGTCAGTGACAGCGCTGGGACGGTAGACGCCGAGCGCGCCCTGCGCCGCCAGGGGTCTGACCCCCGAACCCGCGGATTGAGAGGCACCGGCAGTGCATCCGCAGATGTCCGCCAGCATCGGCCGCACGGGCATCCGTCGTTCGCGCACGTCCACCAACGTCCGCCAACGTTTTCGTCACTCACCGCTGTCAGGCAGACACCCCTAGCCTCTACACTCGTAGTGTTGAACGCTGTGAGTACCGAAGATCTCACCAGCGATGAACAGTTCCGGGGGGAGCAAGGCAATCATGCCCACAGCGATGATCATCGGTGCCGGGATCGCCGGCCCGGTCGCCGCGATGGCCCTGCAGCGAGCCGGGATCGACGTCATCGTGCACGAGGCGTACCCGGCCCCGACCGCGGAGGTCGGTTCGTGGATCGGCCTGCAGACCAACGGCCTGGACGCGCTGCGGGCGATCGGCGCCGACCGTACCGTCCGCGAGCTTGCCGTCCCGACACCGTCGATCGCCTTCCGGACCAGCACCGGCCGGGTGCTCGGCGAGATCCCGACCGGCCGGCCGCTGCCGGGCGGGACCACGGGGGTGTCGATAAAGCGCTCCGACCTGCACCGCGCCCTGCGGGACGAGACATCCCGCAGGGGCATCGAGATCCAGCACGGCCGGCGCCTGGCGGGCGTGGCCAGCGGCGCCGACGGGGTCGTCGCCACCTTCGCCGACGGCGGCACGGCCACGGGCGACCTGCTCGTCGGCTGCGACGGCATCCACTCCCGGGTGCGGGAGTCGCTGAACCCGTCCGGCCCGCGGGCACGCTACGTCCCGATACTGAATGTCGGCGGCTACGCCAACGTCACACCGCCAGGTGACCGCCCCGGCGTGCTGACGATGACGTTCGGCAGGCGGGCGTTCTCCGGCCGCCTCGTCACCCCCACCGGGCAGACGTGGTGGTTCGCCAACCCGCCGCGGCGGGACGAACCGGCCGACGGCGAACTGGGGCGGATCAGCGACGCGCAGTGGCGGGACTCGCTGCGCCAGCTCTACGGGCTCGACCGGTCCCCCATCATGGATCTGATCGCCGCCACCCCCGGGCCGCTGACCGGCTGGACAACGTACGACCTGCCCACCGTCCCGGTCTGGCACGACGACCGGACCATACTGATCGGCGACGCCGCGCACGCCACCTCACCCTCGTCCGGCCAGGGTGCGTCGATGGCGATCGAGGACGCGGTCATACTCGGACAGTGCCTGCGCGACCTGCCGGTGCCACGGGCGTTCGCCCGGTTCGAAGCGCTGCGCCGACCCCGGGCGGAGCGGGTCGTCGCCGAGGGCCGGAAGTCCAGCCGGCTGCGCTCGGTCGGGCCGGTCGGCCGGCTGGCCCGCGGCCTCGTGCTGCCGCTGGTGCTCAGGCACGCCGCCGGCAGCGGCGCCGAGTCACTCGCCTGGATGCACCAGCATCACATCGACTGGGACGCGCCGGTGACGACCGCTGGCGTCCCGGCCCCGACTCCCGCGAAAGACGTCCCGACGAACCTGCCCGGCTGACGTCCACCGGCCGCGGTCACCGCCAGGCCGATCCCACCGATCCCACCAGGTCGCCCCGGCCGCGGACGCCCGACCGCCACAATCGTGATCATGCGTCCGCACGGCCGGGGACGGACGCGTCGCCGGCCGCGGCCTGGCCGACACATCGTCCCGTCCGACGCCTTGCCCAGCCCGGCGGCAACGGCTAACGTACAACCCGATGGTTGTACATCAGGAGTCCGCCGAACGCGCCAATCGCCTCTTCCATGCCCTGGCTGACGCGACGCGGCGTGAGATCGTGACCCTCACCCTGACCGGTGAGCAGTCGGTCTCTCAGCTCGCCCGGCGGTTCCCGATGAGTTTCGCGGCCGTCCAGAAACACGTGGCGGTGCTGGAACGCGCCGGGCTGGTCACCAAGCAGCGACAGGGCCGGGAGCAGCGGGTACGAGGCAACGCGGACGCCCTGCGCGAGGCCCGTCGGCTGCTGGACCAACTGGCGGACGTATGGCGGGGGCGTATCGACCGGATCGACGCGATCCTCGCCGGCCCCGGCCCCGGCCCCGGAAACAGCGAAAACAGTGGGGAGCACGCACATGCCAGTGATCGACATCCAGAAGAACCCTGAAGCCCTCACGCTGACGCTCACCGCGCGGTTCGACGCGCCGCCGCCGCGGGTGTGGCAGGTCTGGCAGGACCCCCGTCAGCTCGAGCACTGGTGGGGCCCGTCGACCTACCCCGCTACCGTCGTCGACCATGACCTGGCACCCGGCGGTACGGTCACCTACTTCATGACCGGACCGGAGGGCGAGAAATACCACGGCTGGTGGCGCGTCCTGTCCGTCGACGCCCCGCACCGGCTGGAGTTCACCGACGGCTTCGCCGACGACTCCGGCCGCCCCAACCCCGACATGCCCGTCACGGCCGTCCGCGTACAGCTCACCGCGGACGGCGAGGCCGCCACCGTGATGACGATCGAGAGCGTCTTCCCCACGCTTGCGGCGATGGAACAGTTGGTGTCCATGGGCATGGTCGAGGGCATCTCCGCGGCCGTGGGTCAGATCGACACGCTGCTGGGCTCCCTCACCGTCTGACAAGGGCCGTCACCGTGACCGCGGCCTCGTACCGTCCACGGCTCCCCGTCCACGGCTCCGCCTGTCGGCCTGTCCACCCGTCCACCGGACAGGCCGACAGGCCGACGGCCTCGGACCAGACCGCGACCGGCCGGTGAAGGGCAGCTGACCCAGGAAGGACTGGTGCCAGCCGTCGTGGTCAGCGGGCCGGCAGCGACCATCCCGCCGTGGCGGCCCATGTCCGCGCCCTGCTCATGATGTCGGCGATGAGCGGCGGCTTGGCATCGGCGTAGGCGTTCATGTCCGGCCAGTCGCGGGCGGCGAGTTCCTGCTTGAGGGCCTGGTAGGCGGCGCGGTCGGCCGTGTCGTGCCGTAGCCAGTCACGGAAGAGCAGGTGTCGACGCTCCCACGGGCTGCCCACCGGGCAGATATGGACATGGACCGTGAGATCCGGGGTGCGGACCATGCGATGCTCCGCGTCCCGGACCCGCAGCCTGTACCCGGCCTCTTCAAGCGGCGTCACATAGTGTGGCTCGTCCTCCAGATCCGGCACGCTGACCTGGATATCCACGATCGGCTTGGCGGCGAGACCCGGGACGGATGTGGAGCCGATGTGCGCGATGCGCCGGGCCCGCGAGCCGATGGCCGCTTCTATCCGGCCTCGTTCCGCCTGGAACCGCCCAGGCCATGCCGGGTCGTAGTCGACGATCCGGATAACGCGGTGCTCCACCCCACCGATCAGCTCAGGACCTCCAGCCACCGTTCCATCCTGCCCGGGACGCGGCAGTTTCCGACGAACCAGGCCGTCGATCTCCAGGTATGGCATGACCTCCAGGTATGGCATGGCCTGGTTTCTCTCCGCCATCAGGTGATCTGCCGCGCGTGGGCGCCGAGCTCCTCGACTAGCCCGCAGGCCGGGCGCCGTCCCGCGGAAAGATCCGCCCACGCGGGCGGGCGTCGTCCATCCCAGCCACGGAGCGCGCCGGCAGAGGAGCGGGGACGGACGAGGCAGAAAACTTCGGAAAGTAGTCAAATAGATCCTTTCGCGAAATAGATCGTTTCCGTAGATACGGAAGAAGAAGGAAAAATGATCTATATTTGCGGTATATAATTCCTGATAAATCCGTATTAGCAGATCTAAGTGCAACGTCGCGCGCCCTCGCTCACACCCAGAGATCGGTCACCTGGCGTGCATGCGAGCGCTGCCGCTCGCGCCGTACACCCTCACCACGAAGGACGACGTGCGCACACATCCCCTCCATCCACACCCCGCTCCCCGGGACGGCGCGGCACCGTCCCGCCCCCGGCTAGACGCCTCGGCACGGGCGTCCCAGGCCATCCCTGAGCACCGCCCACCCGGCCCGTCCGAACTGACCAGATGACGTTCGACCCCACCGCCGTGACGAAACTCGGCCCGCCGGCAGGAGCGGAGATCCACAACCTGGACCTGCGCGTACCGCTGTCCCGGGGTGAGCTGGCCGCTCTGACCGAGCTGCTCGACGTCCACAAGCTGCTGCTCTTCCGTGGCCAGTCCCTCGACAGCCAGCGGTACGTCGGCTTCTGTCGCAACTTCGGCTCGGTCGTTCTGAGCTGGCCGGCGGGGGATGTCGCCATCTGGGACAACCGCGTCCTGCTGCACTACGGAGTCCGCGGCCACGGCTCCTTTCCACGCGAACTCGAACGGGTACTCGTCGCCCGCCCGTCGCCACTAGTCGAAAAACTTGTCTGAGGATTTCAACCACATGTCAGAGAAACCTTTCCCGCCGCGACGCGTCGCCGCGGCCATGGTCGCCGCGCTGCTCGCGTTGCTGGCGCTCGTCGCCTGCGGCGGCGACACCACCGGGCCGTCCAGAAACACCACCGGATCGTCCGCGAGCCCGGCCGGGCCGACCACCCGCACGGTCGTCGACATGGCCGGCAACAGCGTCACGATACCGGCGCGCCCGGAGCGGATCGTCACCAACTATCCGGCGGTGACGCAGATCGTGTTCATGCTCGGCGGGATCAGAAGAATGGCCGGCGTCCCCCTGAGCAACCTGACGACCCTGCCGCTGTTCAAGAAGATCTACCCACCGCTCGCCGACCTGCCCGCGGCGTTCGGCTCCGACACCACCAGCGTGAACGCCGAGACGTTGCTCGCCCAGAAACCGGACCTGGTGCTGCTGTCGGCCGGAAACAGCTCCCTGACCAAGAAAATCATCGACCTGGGAATCCCCGCGGTCCAGATCGCCGGGTTCTCGAACGCCGAGCAGCTCAAGAGCGGCGTCACCCTCATCGCCAGCGTCCTCGGCGACCAGGATGCCGCCAACCGGGCCAAACAGTACGTCGACTACTACGACGACGCGGTCAGAAGAGCCCAGGACGGCACCAGGGACCTCACCGACGCCCAGCGGCCGAAGGTCTACTACACCGCCAACAATCCACTGAACACCGAGGGCAAAGGGTCAATCATCGACTCCTGGGCCAGAACCGGCGGTGGAAGGAACATCGCCGCCGACAACGGCGTCCAGGGCACCTTCAAGGACGTCGCGCTGGAGACGATAGCGTCCTGGAACCCGGATGTGATCGTCTGCCGGGATCCGTCGACCTGCAACGAGATCCGCAAGGATGATCGCTGGTCCACGGTGGCCGCCGTGCGGAACAACCGTGTGCTCCCCAACCCGCGGGGCGTGTTCGTCTGGGCCGCCCGCAGCGCTGAGGCCGCCCTGCAACCGCTCTGGGTCGCCAAGACCCTCCACCCCGACCGCTTCCAGGACGTTGACATCAGCCACGAGGTGAAGACCTTCTACAGCACCTTCTACTCCTACAACCTGACCGACGCCGAGGTGAACGAGATCCTCAACCCCGTGGTGTCCTGACACCGCAGCCCCAGCCACACCCCACCGTCCCTCGCCCTCCCACCCGCGCTCGCGACGGGAGGGCTGGAGTGATCCCGCTTCCGTGGACAGCGAACCTGAGGTTCACTGTCCATAGGGAAGGAGCGTCATGGG
>NZ_CAAAFS010000016.1:0-30471 GCF_900634755.1 Protofrankia symbiont of Coriaria myrtifolia | reverse complement strand
GGGGACGGCCGGCTTGGCAGCCGCGGCCGGCGCGGCCGGTTTCGACACGCCCGCGGCGGCCGGCGCACCCGCCACGGCCGCGGCCAGGGGCGTTGACGTGCCGGATGCCGCTGGAAGCGTCGGTGCCGTTCCGTCGGTTACGGAGGGTTGGGGTCGCGGGTAGCCGCTGGTCGGTGACGCGGTACCGGTGGCCAGCTCCATCAGATCGGACTTGGCCGGATTGCATGCGGTGAGCCCACCGGCCAGCAGAACAGCAGCGGAAAGCGTGAGAACCACCGGCAGCCGGCCGGCGACCGGGCGGAGCGCGGCCCCGTCCCGCCCAGAACGGTCGGCCGTGTCGGTCGTCCGGCGGCGGGGCAAAAGAGCTGTGTCCGTTACTGACGATCGCGCTGGAGCACCCCACCGTAAGCTGTCTCTGATCATCATTGGCCCTGCTGCTCCTTCCACAGGTTCCGATCTTCGTGAACCCCCCCGAGAAGGACAAATTGGAGTATAGGGCTGACTTCGATGCTTTCGGTCGCGTGTCCGGTACACGTTGGCATGCGGTGGGCCCGCCGCAGGCCTGCCGTGGGCATCTGGGCATATCGCGGGCATATCGTGACGGGATGACGGCCGCCCGGCCCGTCAACGACGCGTTGGCCTCCCGGCGCGGCCCGCCACCGCGTTGGACCCGGACACGACCCGGACGCGGCCCCGGCAGGGCGTCACAGCCGTCGTTACCAGGCCGGCGTCGCGGCTGAATACCGCGCGCCGGGGTGACCTCTCACGTGCGGGCCGGTTGATGCAAGACTTGCCCACATGCCGAACAGACCCCGAACCCGTGCAACCCGGATCGTCGTGACGGGGGTCGGGCTGCTGTTTCTCGCTGGTGCCGCCGCCTGTGGCTCCGACGGCGGGACGCCGGCACCCGGGACGTCGTCGGGGCCGCCGCGCCGCTTGGCGCGGAGGCCGGCACCAGGGTGCAGACCGGCAGCGACGGTTCCTCCTCGCGTCCGCCGGCCGGCCCCGGCGGCCAGCTGAGCCCGGCGCCCGGATCGCCACCGGTGTGTACCGAGGCGCGTCTGCGGGTGGCCGTGGGCGCGTCCGCGGGTAATCCGTCCGCCGAGCGCCAGGGGTTCGTCGTCGTTCTCACCAACACCTCGGACCAGCCGTGCTCGGCGATCGGCTATCCGTCCGTGGCCGCCACGGACGACAACGGACGACAGGAACGGCCGGCGGCCCGCTCCGAGGGCGGCAACCTGTTTCGGGTGGGCCCGCCCGAAACGGTGGTCCTCCAGCCGCAGGGCACCGCGTCGTTCGGTGTCGAGTGGACGGCTGTACGGTCCGGCGACGATTCCGCCTGCCTGCCCTACGAGCAGTTCGTGGTCATTCCGCCGCACCAGACCCGCGGCCAGGTACTGGAGCGCCAGACAACCATCTGCGACGCGTTCCAGGTGCATCCCGTTGTGGCCGGAACCTCCGGGACGCGGCCCCGGTAGCCGGCATTCGTGCCTGTCGGCACAGCCAGCCAGCTCCGGCGGACGCGTGAATTCCGCACGAACTCAGGCAGTACGGCGGTAGGACGGTAGGACGGTAGGACGGTAGGACGGTAGAGCCGACAGCGCTATGGCAGTGGCCGTAGCGGATCTGATGGTGTCGTAGCTCCACAACGCCACATATTCGTCGCGTCCTGGTTTTTCACGCCACGATTTTGTTGCACGACGCTTTCGTCATGCCATGGTGTCATGACCTTACGAGGATGCCCGCACGCCCGAGATGGCCCGTAGCCGGGGCACCGCGCACAGTCGTTGCGGGTTCCATCCCAACTCTGAGTACACGTCGTTGTCCTGCCAACGGGCCAACGCCTCCCGGTCGAGAGCCGCCAGGGATTCCGGCAGCGTGTTCAGGTGATGCCACTGCAGGCGGCTTACCCGGGGGTCCGTGCCCGGTGTGGGTATCCCGCTCCAGTGGGTCAGCCGGAAGAACAGCCCCAGTCGTTCGCCGCCGCCGACGGACCGATGATGGGCTACGTGCGCCAGCCACACATGGGTCGCCATTGTCATCACCGACAGGGTCTCGTCGGCTATCCGTAGCACGGCTTCGATCGCGGGTTCCCCACTACCAAGTTCAGACCACGGTAACTGCCATGGTGAATCCGACTCGGCGCCACGACAGAGCAGTACCGATCCGTCCACGCGCCACATCAGCACATGAACGTCGACCGGCAACCCCGTGCCCGGGCCGGCATTGTCGACCATCACCACTCCCACCCTCGGCGGGTGCCGCCAGCAGTGGCACCAGGCCACGGATGCGCCCACACCCTGTTCCAGAGGAGCCGCCCCGCGACCGCCCTGCCATCCCCTTGCAGCCAGCTGGCCATCCCGCCGACATCGTCGTCCGTCCGTCCGCCCCGGGGATCGACGATCCTCCGGTGCCCGGATTCACACCACATGGCGGGAAGACATTCCGCGCCAGGGCCGGCGACCCGGAAAGGCGACCGTGAATGCCTCATTGGCATGTCCGGGTACCGGTCCGCCGACCGGTACCCGATCGCATTGCCGCGCTGTCGGCGGTGAACCGTCGTGGCCCCGGAACACCGGACAGCCATGACGACGGGCACTGTTCCGGTGATCGGTGACGGCGTCATCGGCGTCGTCGAACACCGGGTGTGTCCGTGGGTTGTCATCACGGCCTCCCCGGAACCCCCTGTGTGCGTGACATCAGCACAGCTGCCTGCACATCATGGCGTTCGTTGCGTGCAAATGCAAGGCGCGGGTGCACGTGCAGAAGGTGTCGGAACCTGTCAGGTCATGAAGATCGGATGTCATACTCTTGTGATCAGACGACGGTGAAGGGGGCGGGTTGTGACGGCGCTTGAGTCCGGTGGGGGTCCCACCGTGCGCCGGATTCTCCTCGGCTCCCTGTTGCGGCGGCTGCGCGAGGAGAAGGGCATCAGCCGCGAGGACGCCGGGTACAGCATTCGAGGCTCCGAATCCAAGATCAGTCGTTTGGAGCTGGGGCGGGTCAGCTTCAAAGAGCGGGACGTGGCCGATCTGCTCACCCTCTACGGCGTCACAGACGATGCCGAGCGAGCGCCGCTGATGGAACTGGTCCGGGAAGCCAACACGCCGGGCTGGTGGCAGAATTTCACCGACGTCCTCCCGAGCTGGTTTCAGTCGTACCTGGGCCTGGAAGAGGCCGCGACGTTGATCCGGACCTACGAGGTGCAGTTCATCCCGGGTCTGCTCCAGACCGAGGACTATGCGCGCGCTGTCATGAAGCTCGGCAACAGCGGGGCCCGGCCCAAGGACATCGAGCGTCGGATCAGCGTGCGGATGAACCGTCAGAAGCTGCTTGCCAGACCGTCGCATCCCAGATTGTGGGTTGTGATCGACGAGGCCGCGCTGCGGCGTCCACTTGGCGGCCCCGCAGTGATGCGCGCTCAGCTGGAACATCTGATCAAGCTGGCGAGTCAGCCCAATCTCAGCCTGCAGATCATGCCTTTCCGCTTTGGTGGGCATGCGGCCGAGGGCGGTGCCTTCTCCATCCTGCGTTTTCCCGAAGCGGACCTGCCGGACATCGTCTACATCGAGCAACTCGCCGGCGCGGTCTACCTGGACAAGCGGGAGGACGTGGACCGCTACATGGAAGCGATGGATCGTCTCTGCGTCGACAGCGTGCCTCCCGCCGCCAGTATCGAGGCGCTGAACAAGATCATAAACGAGCTCTGATCGGGGGGAGGCCCGCACCGGGCGGGCTGAAGCAGGCGGACTACCCCAGCCCCCGCGCGGACGGTACAGCTCGGGCCCCGGCGGACCAGCGCTACCGCAGGAATTCGTCGAAGTCGCCGTCCCTGGCCCCGAGGATGAGCGCCTCGATCTCGGCCTGGGTGTAGATCAGGGCCGGGCCGTTCGGGTCCCTGGAGTTGCGGACCGCGATGATCTCCGACGACAGCCTTGCCAGCTCGACACAGTTTCCCTGGGAGTTGCTGCGCCGGCTTTTCTTCCAGGCGACCGCTGGTAACGCGGTTGTGGAAATCCCGTTGTAGATCTCGGGCAAGTTGGCCTCCTTCGTGTGACGGGACTGAAAACAATATGATCATGGTTTCCGGCATCCGGGATGCCGCTCGGATCCGGGTGCGGCAGTAGGTCCGGAAGGCTCAGCCTGTCCGGGCCGCCGCTGGAAGCCGGTCCCGGGCGCTCGGTAGGTATCTCGGGCTCGACCTCGGGACCGTAGTGATCGCGACACGAAATACGACCTGATCCAGTACCGCGGATGCTGCTTGGCTCCGGCTCCGGCTCCGGGGCCGGAGCCGGGGGTGGCGACCCCGCCTCCTGTGTGGACCACGTTCCCTCCCCCTCTGCCGATGAGCAACTGGGCGGTCGAGCATTAGCGCGTGTGCATATGCACGTACTTCGTGGGAAGGATACAGCACGGTCATTCGCACGTGCATATGCGAGACCTGCTCCGGGGCATGGTTGCCGGGCGCGTACTTCGGCCGATCTGCCGGCCGGCATCCCTCCATCCGGCCCAGGCGTACCGACGCGGACGGGGAATTGTGATCATTCTCATTGTTCGGGTGTTGGTTGCCTTCTGATCGTCGGCATCATGCCGCTTCTCGGCGGGCGTGGAGTGCTTCCCGGCCGTCCGGGCGTCGATGTCCGGAGTGTGGGGCCCGGCGCGTGGAGGGCCGACCGGGATGTGGCGACTTTCGCCGGCAGCATGTGTTGCGGATGGCTCCGATCCACTAGTATTCTTACTATCTGTAATACGGTTAATTCTCGTCGTTATCGCCGCGTACGGTTTGCCCGCTGCGGGGCACCACCGCTTGGCCAACCTGGGGGACGGTCATGCTGCTGGGAGGGGTCGAGCGGGTCGAACGGGTCGTCGAGCAGGACACGGTGGTTGAGCAGGTCACAGCCGAAGCCAGCCTGCGTGCGTTGCGCAACCAGTGGGACGAGGTCGGGCAGCAGCTTCTTGACCTGCTGAGAACCCCCGAACTGCTGCGGATCACCGAACTGGATCGTCGGCTCACCAGTTTCGACATCGCAGCCTTCCGTTCCGCGAGCACACGCGTCGAGCGGGACCAGCGTGTCGAGGAGTTCGTTGCCGCCCGCGACAGCGCCAAACGCCGGTTGTGGGAGGCCGAGCGGGTCCGTGACAGTTGCCGGTCGGCTGCCAGCGACGCGGCCGCAGCCCTCGCCGCGGTCGAGCGGGCACGTTCTGATCTCACCGAGGCCATCCGGTTACGTGCCGAGGTTCAGCGGTTGGAGGCCAGGGCCGCGCACACCGCCTCCATGGCACTCTTCGCCGAGAGGCGGCTACGGGACGCCCGCAGACAGCGGACCAGACTTGCCAACGACTGGCGGAGCGACCGGTTCGGCAACCGCAACGAGCGATCGCGTCTCGGTGGCCTCATGTCGCGGCGGCAGGCCGAGTTCGGCGCGGCCGTGACGGCAGCCGCCGAGGCGGACCGTCTGCTCTGCCAGCACCGCGCACGTGTCGAGCCACTGATAGCCGTTCATGAACGGGCCGCCACGTCGGTGACCGTCGAGGAGATCGCCCGCCGGGACGCCGCCGCGGGCCAGGCATGGTCGGCGCTTGCGGAGGCGAACCGGGCGTGTCGTGCTGTCGCCGAGGAAGCCGATCGTTGTGAGGCGGCCCTCTGGCCGAGGCGGCCCGACAGCCAGGTGCGACCGATGAGGACCGGAAAACGGTCGAGGACGCGGAACGCGCAGGCTGTCCGGCGCTTGTCCGTGAGCGGGAGCGCCTGGTGGAGCTCGTCGCCCCACTGCTCGCCCGCCGCAGGGAACTGGAACGGCGCTACGAGCGACTGCTCGCCGATACGGCGAGATATCCATCGGAGGAAGCCTGCTGACCGGCCGACGAACTGACGGGAGACGGCGCGGACCGGCAAGAAGGCAGGGCAGAGGGTCCAGGAAAGGACGTAACGGGGCCGCTGGCCCTGCCTGCCATACGGCCAGTCAGGTCCTGGCCGGCCGGGGAATCGAAAACAAAAATCTACAGGATTTTGTCAAATGCAAAACAAGAACTCGAAGGAAGGGGCGGGAAAGATCGGAAGGAAGGCGTGAAGGGCCGAGGACCGCTCCGGGCCCCGTCTGTACGACCAGCTGGAT
Source organism: Protofrankia symbiont of Coriaria myrtifolia (assembly GCF_900634755.1). NCBI lineage: Bacteria > Bacillati > Actinomycetota > Actinomycetes > Frankiales > Frankiaceae > Protofrankia > Protofrankia symbiont of Coriaria myrtifolia. The sequence goes on along the minus strand of NZ_CAAAFS010000016.1, from coordinate 24,355 downwards.
CGTGGCGTGGTCGCAGGTCGGAGAGCTGCTATAGATCTTGGCTGGAGAGTTCCGCGTAACCCGCACCGGTGACGCCGTGGCGTTGTCGTGTCGCTTCGGCTCCGACAACGCCACGGACAGGACCTCTACCTCTGTCGTGTCTGCCCTCCTGCTTGCCTATCTGGCTCGCCAGGGGCCGGTGATCGCGATGGTCAGGCCGTCGACCTGGGCGTTGGCATACAGCCATGTGCCGTCCGGGGAGAACGTCACACCGGCCCACTCGCCGTCGGAGTGGGCGTTGCGTGCCAGCGGGTAGACGGTGCCGTCGTCACCCACGACGGTCAGGTAGTTCTCACCGTCGCCGTCCTCGGCGAGCACGATACTGCTGCCGTAGGGAGAGATGGTGATGTTGTCAGGGCCGTCGAAACGCCCGCCCGGGGCGATCCTGACCACCAGTTCGATGGTCGACTTCCGCGGGTTGAACTCCCAGACCTGCCCCTCGTGCACACCTGCCAGTCCGGAGCTGGCCTTGGCATAGCTGGAGACGATGTAGGCGCTTGTCCGCTCCCAGAAGATTCCCTCGGCCTTGGATACGCGGGTGACCGCGTTGCCGGCGAACTGCTTGCGGACCGACGTGGTCGTCGCGTCCGGATCGGGCACGTCGACCCAGGTGACCGGCAGTGTGGTGCCGAGTTCGGTGAACACGGAGAGATCGGGTACGCCGGCCACCGCGAGCGCCTGCAGCTTCCCGCCCGCCCGCAGGCTGCCCGGGCCGCCCAGCGGCTTCGCAGGCAGGAACCGGTAGATCAGCCCGAGCGGCGAGCCCGCGTCCTCGGTGAGATACAGGATCCCGGTCTTGGGGTCGACCGCGACCGCCTCGTGCGCAAAGCGTCCGAGCGCTTTCAACGGGACGGCCTCGGCGTCGTTTAGGCGGCCCTGGGGGTCCACTTCGAAAACGTAACCGTGCCTCTTGGTCAGGCGGGCGTCATCGGCCGGAGTCAGTTCGGTCTCCTCGCACGACAGCCATGTTCCCCAGGGGGTGTTGCCGCCGGCGCAGTTACGGATCGTTCCGGCGAGGCTCGCCACCTGCGAGAGCAGTTGGCCGCCCTCGACCGTGACGGTGGTGGTGCCACCCGCGGCACCCGGGTCGTAGACGATCCCGGGCAGGTGCGGAACCGGGTCCGTCGCACCCGGGGAAAGCTCGTGGTTACGTACCAGTACCGCATTGTTGCGCTTGCGTCCGGGAAAGGCGAACGAGCCGTCCGGGAGTCCCGGAAGTTTCTCGCCCGTCTGCAGCGTGTCCACACCGGCTCGGGAGAGAACCTTGTACTGGAAGCCCTTGGGGAGATCGACGATTTTTGCGGGGTCGGGGATGAGCTCCCCATAGCCGTGGAACCCGTTCGGCGCCGCGGCCGAGGCAGTCCCACCGAAGATCGAACCGACCGCTCCTGACAACACGAATCCCAGACCCGCCGTTCCGGTACCGGCGATGACCTGGCGACGACTTACAGACATGGGTACTTGTCCCCTCTTTGAAACACCGGGTCCGCACGTTTGCAGACCCATATGGCCACGAGGCGACACCCAGCCGAACGGCAGTCGACCACTTGATCGATGTATTCCGCCGGATACTGATTGTAGGGGTGGTTTGGTGTTATCAGAAGTTCATCGGAAATTCTGCTTTTCGGGAATGTCGGATTCTGTTCGCGACCCGCCGGGGGGCCACCGGACCCGCTCCTTCCGCGGACGATGCCTGCCATGAACCTGCCATGAACCTGCCACGAACTCCTGCTCGGATCGTCCCGCTCCGCATGTGCGGCCGCCGGTCAGGTCCGGACGGATGCGACCGGAAACGCGATCGTCCACGCTCCGCACGCGCGGGCCGCCGGGGCCGTGCCCTCGCGACCGCTGTGTCGGTCGTCATGTGGTTTTCCGCGCTTCGTGGTCGAAACGAGGCCTTCGGGCCTGCCAGTGCGATGATGGCGCTGGCGGTCGCCCCGTTCGCCAGGATGATCGTCATTTCGTTGGTGAGCAGGCCATAGCTCAGCCACAGAGTCACCCCCAGCCCGAGGATGCCCAGATAGGTCCAGGAGATATCCCTGGCGGACCGTGTCCGCCAGGACCGCAGAAGCTGTGGCAGCCAGCATCCCGTCGTCAAGGCGCCTGCCAGCAGACCCAGTATCGTCATCCGCGTCCCCTCCCGTTGTTCCGGTCGAGGATATAGGGGCCTGCTGGACGTGCTCTAAAAGAAAGGTGTTCACTGGCTGACTGCCCCCTGACCGTGCTGGTCGTGCTGTGGCCTGACCTGCGGCTGTGTTGTTTGTGCGCTCGAGGAGCGGGCGTCCTGTGATGCTTGTCATAGCGCTCCATACGCGCTCTTGTGCCGACGCGCGGACGAATCCGTGTACCCGCGGTAGCCGATATCTCGATGTCGTCAACGCCGAATGTCCGCTGCCTGTCCGCTGTGCGGGATGCTGTCGTCGAGTGTACCCGAGCGGCTTCGCCGTGACCATTCGGTGGAGCCATGAACATTTGGCAGGGGTCGCCAAATGTTTTGGCATGAAATCCTTGGCGGAGGGGTGCGCGCGGCCGGTTCTCGCGTTACCGTTCATATGTCCACGTTGGTCGCCTGGCTTCGCCCCTGACCCGCCGGAGTGATGGGCATGTACGTGCAGATCGACTGGCCGTTTACAGACTGCTGCAACTGGCCCGCATATTCTTCTGGTCGTGGGTCGAAATGAGTCGGCCCGTGGGCTGGGACGTTCTCGGCCTGGACGCCGATCCGGCGCCGGGTGACCCCTTTGCCGTGTGGGATCTCGAGCGCCGGCTCCTGGAGTTCGCCGCGGACGTAGAATGTGCCCGCGGCCAGGTCGTTACGCTGACCGCTGACGGGGCGGCGCGGTCCTGGCTGGGGCGGGCCGGCGACGCCTACCGAGACGAGCACGGTGAACTCCCCGGGCAGTTGCGCACGCTCGAGATGTCCCACCGCATGGTCGGGGACGCACTGAACGCCTACAGGCCGGTCCTGGAGACGGCACAGGCACAGGCGGATGCCGCGCTCGCGAGAGGCCGGGACGCCCATGCCCGCCGGGACCAGGCCCGGGCGCTGGCCGCTCTGGCACGGAGCACGCTGATTTCCGCGTCGCCCGTGCTGGCCATACCTGCCCCTGTATCTGACCCTGTCATACCTGGCGTGTCCGGCGCGGTCGCCCCGAGCCTCCTCACAGGCCCGGTCGAAGTGCCTCCACCTGATCCGGCCCGGGTCGCGCGGGCGATCCGTGACCGTGACGTGGCCGTGGCCCATCTCGAGCAGGCGAGAAAATCCTTCCAGGACGCGCAGGCCGACCTGGATATGGCCTGCCGCCTCGCCTCGTCCGCGCGGCAGATGCGGGAGGATGCCGCGACGATCTGCGCGGCCGCGATCCGTGCAGCTTCCCGGGCGGGAATCCGGAACAGGCCCCGGCATTTCTGGGAGGCTCTGACAGAACGGGCCGGGCGGTTCTGGAACGCGGCTGTCCGGGTCGCGAAAATCACCGTTGCCGTCCTGGGCGTGGTCGCGCTCGTCATCGGTGGGCCGGCCGCGTGGGTGGTGCTCGCCGCCGCGCTCGTGGTCCTTGCCGACACCCTCGCCCGGTATGGTGCCGGCCGGGCGTCCCTGGGGGATGTCGGGCTCGCGTTGCTCGACTGCGTTCCCGGCAGCAGAGGGCTTGTCACGCTCGGCGGACTCGCTCGCGGCGTCCGTGGCGCCGGCCAGGTCCTGCGCGGGGGCCGGCTCCTCACACGCTCCACGCCGGCAGCCAGCGGTACTCGCCTTACGTCGTTGGCCGCCGAGATCCGAGGCTCCGGGGCACGCACCAGTAGGTCGGCACGGAAATTTCCGGCCCGGAATCCGTCGGCGGGTGAGGGCACCGCGGATGCTGGCAGCGTGCTGCCCACCGTCGACGGCGCGGTCACCGGTCGGGCGGGTGCGGTGGGGTGGGCCGGCGACGGAGGGCTCACGCTCACCGCTGAACAGAACGCCGCCGTGGATCGTTTCCTGGCTCAGGCCGCCGGGGCGGAACCAGATATTCGTGTGCCATTATCATTACTGGTGGCACGTCAACCAGACGCCGAGCTGGTGGGTCTTGACCAGGCGTTGAAATTCGCCGACTCCCTGAAACGGAAGGCCGCCGTCACATTGCTCAACGCCCCCAACGTCTCGATCGGCGAGGCACTCGCCCGTATCCGGGACTCGATCCGCTACACCGTCCGCCTACCCGCGGACACCTACAGCGGAGCGGTGCGTGACATCGTGACGAGCCTGCGTTCCCATGGTTTCGAGCAGATCGACTTCAAGAACGGATGGGGAGGCGACGGCTATCAGGGGATCAATTCGACCTGGCGCGATCCGGGATCCGGCCGGGCATTCGAGCTGCAGCTGCACACCGCTGACAGTTTCGACGCAAAAACGATCACGCATGCACTGTACGAGCAGGCCCGGTTACCCGGCACCAGCGCGGCGCGTCGAAGCGAACTGGACGCGGAACAGAACGCGGTCTTCGCCCGGGTACCTGTTCCGGCCGGCGCCGTGGATCTGACGTAGGGAGTGGAGACGCAGGGAGTGGATCTGACGTAAGGAGCCACGGTGAGCCGGACGACATACTATTTCGCGACCAATCCGCTGATTCCAGGAAAAGGGGTGATAAGCATCTTCCGTCGCCGGAACGGTACGCTGCCCGCGGACGAGGTGTTCTCCCGGGACGGACGATGGCACACGACCGACTACCTTCGTCTCTACCGGCTCGGGCATGATGACGACGACCTTGTCGAGGTTTCCGAGGCGGACGCGAACACCCTCATCGACACGTGGACGCGCGCGTGGGGACTCGTCGACAGGGAGCGGACATGACATCCGATTTCCCAGCCCCAGCCGGGACGTCCGATCCTGGGCCGGACGCTTCCGTCGGGACGGCTGGGGAGGGCGCCCGCGGTACCAGCCTGATCGCCCCGGACGCCACCTTCGAGCGGATTCAGCTGGATGACCGTTCCTGGATCGACGTGGCGCGTAACTGGATGACCGGCGCGGAGCAGCTCTACGCCGAACTGGCCCGCACCCTGCCGTGGAAACAGGGCAGCGTGTGGCGTTATGAGCGCTACCTGGAGGAACCGCGGCTCACCGCGTGGATCGCCCGTGGCCGGGTGGTGCCCTCTCCTGCCCTGCTTGAGGCCTACCGCGCGTTGCGCCGGCGCTACCAGGTTGATTTCGACGGGTTCGGATTGTCCTGGTACCGGGACGGCAACGACAGCGTCGGTTTTCATCGGGACCGGGAGATGCGCTGGCTCGACAACACGGTGATCGCGATACTCACGACGGGTGCTCGCCGGCCGTTCCTGGTGAAGTCCCGCCATGTGCCTGCCGGGCGGCGGATTCTGAACGACGACAGCGACGCCCGTGATCTCGCTCCGGGTCCGGGTGACCTACTTGTTCTCGGCGGACGTTGCCAGGCCGACTGGCTGCACGCCGTACCCAAGGTGCCCGAGGTGGTGGAGGGGCGGATCTCTGTCCAGTGGCGGTGGACGTCCCGGACAGGCCCACCGGAGCGAGGCCCCGGCTACGGGGCGCCGCGTACCTTCTCCCGCCCCCGATGACCTCCCGCCCCCGATGGACCTGCCCGTTCCCGCCGGCTGCCGGACGGGAACCGCCGCCTGATTACGATCAGCGCTGTGCTTCCCGACCTCGGGTGGCCTGGCCTCGACCGGGCGCATGCGCTGGCCGAGCGGGCGCTCACCTCATATGATCTTGGTTCTGCTCCTACCGTCAGTTTGCTGGGAGTTTCGGAGAACATCACATACCAGGTGGACGACCTGGCCGGGGGCCGCCGATGGGCGTTACGGCTGTACCGGCCCGGCTACCATCCGCTTGAGGAGATCATTTCGGAGCTGGCCTGGATCCAGGCGCTGCGTCACGACGGTGTCATCCGTACACCGCCGGTGGTCCCGAGCCGGGACGGAGAACTGGTGACGGTGATCGCATATGATCCATCCGTTCTGGGAGCACGGTCAGCTGGTTTTGGTGAGCCGCGCTATGCGGCGCTCTTCGAGTGGGTGCGGGGATCCTCGCCGCACCCGTCGGACGCCGTGGGTCTCCTACGTGGGTTCAGCGCGCTGGGTGAGATCACGGCGCGGCTACACCAGCATGCCCGCGCCTGGCGGCCTCCGGCTGGCTTCACCCGGTTCGCCTGGACATGGCGGACGACCCTCGGATCGCAGGGTCGGTGGGGGAGCTGGCAGGACGGGATCCGTATCGTCGCCAACGGCGATCAGAACGGGCTGAAGGTGATCGACAGTGACGGGATCGCCGTCCTGACGCGGGCGGTCGAGGAGATCCGCCGCAGGATCGAGCGGTTCGGTACCGGCCCGGACCGGTTCGGTCTCGTCCACGCGGACATGCGCCTGGCGAACCTGCTGGTCAACGGGCGGTCGGAGGAACCCACGGTCATCGACTTCGACGACTGCGGGTTCAGCTGGTACCTCTTCGACCTGGCCGCATCCCTGTCCTTCATCGAGCATCGGCCCGAGGTGGGTGACCTCGTCGAGGCCTGGCTCGCCTCCTACCGACGGCACGTGCCCGTGTCGGCCGAGGAGGAGAGCATGATCGCAACGTTCGTCCTGTTGCGCAGGCTGCTGCTGGTGGCCTGGCTGGGCTCCCATCCGGAGGCGGACGCGGTTGCCAGCGTTGCCGAGTACGCGACGACGTCCTGCGATCTTGCGGATGACTACCTGAGTGGATCATGTTCATCGCTTCTTCGGCCATGAGCATGCGATCTTCGCACACATCCCGTGCTGTTGTGACCCAGTCGTTTCCCCCTGTAGTAGCCGAACGGTAGCGTCAGTCCCCGTGGAGGGCGTTACCCGATATGCAAGGATGGGCTCCCCGTTGGGGCCGTTGCTGCTCGCTGGTGATGATGTTGGCCTGCGCGCGATCCACATGGGGGAGCCAACAGCGGGGTCCCGGTGGCCGGATGCCATCGAGCCGGATCCGGCGTCCCTGCGGGACGTGATCGAACAGCTTGAGGCGTATTTCATCGGTGATCTGCTTACCTTCGACGTCCCACTGCATCCGGTCGGCACACCGTTCCAGCGCGCGGTGTGGGAGGCGGTGGCGGCCATCCCCTACGGCGCGACCAGCAGCTACGCGGAGATCGCCAAGGCCGTCGGACGGCCGTCGGCCTTCCGCGCGGTGGGGCTCGCCAACGGCCGCAACCCGATCCCGATCATCATTCCGTGCCATCGCGTGATCGGTTCCAGCGGCTCTCTGACGGGTTACGCCGGTGGCATCGGCCGTAAGCGGCACCTTCTCGATCTCGAACGTCGCACCCTTGGCCGCGGCTACCAGGCTGATCTCGGGCTCGCTACTCTCGATTCCGGAGATCTCGACTCCGCCGAGCTCGGGCCGCGTCGGTCAGCCTCGGAAGAATCGATCATGGCTGTCCCGTCGCCTCGGACCGCGACGTAAACGGTTGTGCGTCAGGGCTGGGCGGCAGGACCCGACAGCCGCTGAATCGATCATATTTTCGTTGTGTAGCGTTTTGTTTTGTACTTCTACAGGATGCGGTTGAGATATTGTGCGGCTCGCTCCGACCCTTGGCGCGTCCGATTCGTCGATCTTTGGGGTTCGTGACCCGATCGCTCGATGTATCCTTTTGGGTATCCGATGATTTTGTGGTGTTCGGGACGCTTCGTCGCCGACAGGGGATCGTCTCGACAGGCGCTGCTATCCGCCTCCCTCTTTGCGTGGATGGTTGGGATGACCGCCAAAAGAAATGAATCAGTTACCCAATTTTGACACAACGACTTCGTGAAGTTGTGTTGTCCTCGTGTGGCGATGGTGGCCGGCGGGCACCTCGTCGTTCTTGCTGACGGAGTACCTTGCTTGAACGCGGATCGAACGATGTCGGCGGGTCCGACAATAGGATCTTGGATCGAGGAATGAGGGTGGGGGCGTGCATCCGGGCCCACCGGATCAGCTTCCGGGCCGCTGGATCAGCGTGACTGATCCAGTAGGAACCCCGGAATCGGTGGGAACCCCGGAGGCACCGGTAAATATGATCGTGTCACTTCTGACCCGACGGTGACGGAGGAATCCGGGCCGTCGGTGGCGCACCGGGAACGCGATCGTTCCGTCTTTGGCCCGGGGCGTATCTGATGGATGTTGGTCGTCTGGGCGCCGCTCGCGCGACCGGGTATCCATCGGACACGCCATAGGTCGAGGCGTCCGCCGTCACGTCGGACGCTGCCTCTGGCGACGTGGCATGACGTGATGTGACATGGCGTCTCCGGTGATGTGGAGTTCCCGGCGGGAAGCTCTCCGCTGTCAGCTAGGGACGCGCTGTTTGGTCGGTACCAACTGGGCGGAAGGAGGAATGTGGCCGACAACACACGGGTGCCGGATGCGAAGGGCTCAGCCGGCAGGCAGCTTGCTATCCCTGGCGTGCTGGTACTCATGCCCACACCCGATTCCGGTACACCAGTGGCGGATCCCTCGGCCTGGCAACGCGCGGTGCTGCGCTCGCGCCTCCCGCGCGCCGCCAAGCTCGTCGCGCTCGCGCTTGCCAGCCACTGCGGCGTCCGTGTTGGCGAGCCGGTGGTCCCGGGCCTGGACGAATCCATCGCGGTCTGCTCTCCGGGGCTGGTGACGTTGGCCTCCGAGACCGGCTACAGCCGTACCCACGTGCAACGACAGATCAGGCTGTTGCGGGATCTGGGCTGGCTGCTCGGGCTGAGCCGGCCCGCCGTTCGCCGGCCCGCGAGCTTCGCGCTGACCATGTCCGGCCAGGTCCGCACGGGCACACCCGCGGCGGCAACAGCGGTGGCAACAGTGGCAGCGGCTGGTACGTCGGTAGCGGCCGACTCGGCCGCCGCGGCCAGCACGGCCGCGCCGTATCCGGCGGGCCAACGAGCCGACGTCATGCCGGCCGCCGTGACACCTCGTCGCCGCCGGGCCGGTCTGCGGCCTGCCTCGGACCGGCCGAGCGCCGCCGCCCGACGCCGCGCCCGCATCACGGGCGCCGCCATGGCCAAGGCGCTGATGGTGGTCGGGGACAACTCCGTGGTCACCGCGTCCGTCCCCGCTGGTTCCTTCTCCGCGGCCGTGTCTCCGGTGCCCCCTCCCACGAGCATGACGGCGTCACCTTCCGTTACACGGTCCGGTGCCGTCTCGGCTGTGGACACCTCGTCCACGGCTGGTGCGGGGGCAGCCGGGAGCGCACAGCCCGAATTCCCCGAGAGCGCCCAGTCCGGGAACGTTCACTCCGAAACCGAGCAGCCGCCCGCGAGCGGGCAGAGCGGGACCGCGCCGGACGAGGCTGTCGCCCCGGACGGGGTCATCCCGGTGATCGGGAGCCAGCCGGCTGGGATCGCATCGGATGGGATCGCACCGGGTGCAGCCGTGTGGGCCGGGGCGGCGCCAGCGGACGGGAGTGGGCAGGCCCCCGTGGGAAGCAGCCCGGCCCAGCCCGTCTCCCCACGGCGGCTGGTCGCCGAAGCGGCCGAGCAGGTCGTCGCCACGCTCGCCCGGGCCATCCGACGTGACCCGCAGACCCTTGCCGTCGCCAGGGACCGGATCGTCCACATCCTTGCCGCCGGCTTGTGGAACGCGGCGGAACTGGCCATGCACCTGGTGGACACCGTGGGCTCCAGCGCTGGAGCCGGCCGGGTGGACGACCCCGTCGACCATGTGTTGCGGCGTCTGGACCATCTGCCGGCGTCGTCCGCGGAATGCCTGTGCCGGTCGTGCCGGTCGTGGGCCCCGGCACCTGTCGCCGCTGATCACCGTGCCAGCCCGGCCGCTCCGGCTGCGGCCGCACCAGCGCAGGCCCCGTCGCCTGTGGCCATGCCGCGGCAGGTCCCGTCCGGACTGCCAGAACTTGCCGCGATAGAGCAGGCCGCGGCCGCCGGAGCCGCGCAGGCCCGTACCCGTCCACATCGCGCCACCGGCGCTGCTTAGGGCAAGCCCCGCTCGAGCACTGTTGATGCTGGCTGGAACATCGGCTGGTTCGCCGTCGGCGGAGGTGTTGCCTTCGCGGCCGATGCGGTGATGATGAGAGACCGCGGGTCAGGGCCTGGACGACCACACCCGCGGCGGTCGTCCCCGCCCGGGAAGCCAACTCCGGGGGCGGAGCCCGTTCGGGGCCGGAGTCGTCCGGGTCCGCACAGGCTTCCATACGGGCTGGGGAGGGTTCCGCTGAAGAGGACCCGCGCGGACGACGATCTCTTGGGCGCGGGATACATGTGGTGGGGGTGAGCGTATGTCCGGTGGCGGTACGAGCGGCGGCGTGTCCGGCGCCGACGGCACGGCAGCCCGGAGCGCGGCGAGCCGGGGCCGGTTCCGCCGCCGCGAGGGGGCTCGCGCCGGGTCGGAGAAGAGCGAGCCCGCTGTGGCGGCCGGGCGCTGGCTGGCCGGGCGCTGGCTGGCCGGGCGCTGGCGGCCGCCGGTCCTTTCTCGCGCCAGATCGGAAGAGTCGCCTCGCGCCGGGGCGGAAGAGAGAGCACCCGCGGGCGCGGACGCCGATGTGATCGTGATTGGTTCCGGATTCGGTGGCAGCGTCGCCGCGCTCCGACTCGCGGAAAAGGGGTACCGGGTCGTCGTTCTGGAGGCCGGCCGCAGGTTTCCCCCCGACGCGCTGCCCCGGACCAGTTGGAACATCCGCCGTTATCTGTGGGCACCCCGGCTGGGCTGCCACGGATTCCAGAAGTTCACCATGCTCGGCCGTGTACTCGTACTGTCCGGAGCCGCTGTCGGTGGGGGCTCGGTGGTGTACGCGAACACGCTCTACCGTCCGCTGGAGGCGTTCTACACCGACCCGCAGTGGAGGCATGTCACCGACTGGCGCGAGGAGTTGGCGCCTTACTACGACCAGGCCGAACGCATGCTCGGGGTGGTGCCGAACCCGACGGTCACCTACGCCGACGAGGTGTACCGGGCGGTCGCCGAGGAAATGGGTGTCGGGCACACCTTCAAACCGTCGAACGTGGGTGTCTTCTTCGGCCGGGACGGCCGGAAGGAACCCGGTGCGGAAGTCGGGGATCCCTATTTCGGGGGTGCCGGGCCGACCCGCACCGGATGCCGTGAGTGCGGCGAGTGCATGACCGGTTGTCGTTGGAACGCCAAGAACACCCTTGACCACAACTATCTCTATCTGGCCGAGAGGACCGGCGCCCAGGTCTTTCCCGACACCGAGGCCACCACCGTGCGCCCGCTGCCCGACGGCGGCTACGAGGTGGAGACGGTACGTACCGGATCCTGGGTTCGCCACCGACGGCGGACGTGGCGGGCGCGCCAGGTGGTGTTCGCCGGCGGGACGCTCGGTACCGTGCGGCTCCTGCTCACGATGCGGGACACCAGGGTGCTGCCAGCGCTTTCGGCGCGGGTCGGCGTGCTCACCCGGACGAACTCGGAGTCCATCATCGGCGCCACCAGGCTCCATCCGGACGAGCGGATCACCAGGGGGGTGGCGATAACGTCGTCCTTCTATCCGGCCGCGGACACCCATGTCGAGCCCGTCCGATACGGCCGGGGCAGCAACGCGTTGGCCCTGTTGGCCACCCTCATGACGGACGGCGGCCGGCGGATACCACGATGGCTCACATTCGTCGGCGAAGCGTTGCGTCATCCGTTTCTGTTCCTCTACGCGCCGCTGCCGTGGCGCTGGTCGGAACGCACCATGATCTCGCTGGTCATGCAGTCCCGGGACAACTCGCTCACGGTTGTCCGTCGGCGGGGCCTGTTCGGCGGGCACGGGCTGACCAGCAGGCCGGGGCACGGCGAGCCGAACCCGACCTGGATTCCGGCCGGTAACGACGCGACCCGGCGGATCGCCCGGCGTATCGGTGGTTTTCCCGGCGGCACACTGACGGAGATTTTCGATATTCCGTTGACGGCGCACATCCTTGGTGGAGCCGCGATCGGGGATTCTCCGTCCAGCGGGGTCGTCGACCCCTATCAGCGGGTGTTCGGATATGACGGTCTGCATGTCGTCGACGGGGCGGCGATATCGGCCAATCTCGGCGTCAACCCGTCACTGACCATTGTCGCGCAGGCTGAACGCGCGATGGCGATGTGGCCCAACAGCGGCGAACCGGACCAGCGTCCGCCGCTCGGGTCACCGTACCGGCGGGTCCCTCCGGTACGTCCGGTACGTCCGGCCGTACCGGAGGGTGCTCCGGCCGCCTACCGCGTCGGCCTGCCCCTGACCGTCGTCCGCGACCGTGGATGATGCTGGCGTAAGGCCCGGACGGACGCCGTGTCCAGCGCTTCCCGGGATGCTGAGCTACCCGCTCACACTGTTGGACGGGAGCTCTCCGGGTCGTCGTTCCAGCCGATTTCGTCGGGCGATTCGGCTCCAGGACCCCTTGTCGCGGTCGTGTCGTCGGGCCCGGCCTGCTGGGGCTGTCGGACGCCGCCGCGGGCCGCCGCGGCGGCACTTGCCGCGCCCGCGCCGACCAGCAGGATCGCCGTCATGCCGCGTCGCCGGCGGCGGTGTATCCGTTGGAGCTTGTGCTCGGCTCTGGCCAGCTGCTGTTCCAGCAGGTGCTGTGTCTTCTCCGTGTGGGCACGCACTTTTTCCTCCCGGCTGGTGGCTCGTTGGGAACGGGTCCTGTCGATCTGTTGCCCGGCACGTTCGGACATCGTGCTGGCGAGGGTGGCAGCCTGAGTCACCGCTTTGCCGGCACGGTCGGTGACAGCGCTGGACGCGGCCGGGATCTTCTCGGTGGGCACGTGCCCGGCCGCGCTGGAAATCCTCTCCGTCAGCGACCGGGCAACCTGGGCCTGTCGAGCCCGCCCAGTCCGCTGGGCCTGCTGGGCCCGCTGGGCCGGCCCTCCGGGTGTCTCGGCCGCGGAGGGGTCCTGGCCGCCTCGGGTTCGGCCTGTCAGCGGTCCGAAGCGGCGTTCCGCGGGCGTTTCGGTCGCGGAAAGATTGTGACCACCACGGACCCGGCTCACCATCAGCGGTCCGAAACGAAGCCCCGCAGGCGTTTCGGCCACGGAAGAATCGCGACCACGCCACCGTCTGCTCTCTCGTTTGTCGCTCATCGGCTTCCCTTCGTGCAACTCGCGTTACGGTCTGCTGAATCTGTCCCTACCCACAATTGAGCTAAGCACAACCAGTGTACGAATCGTGACAAAATATTCGCTCCTGGCGTATCGCTGGATATCGCCAGGACGGATCTGTCGGTGCCCGCAGGGGCGAGTGCGAGCCCGGCAGGGGCCGGCGGCTCTACCGGCCCCTGCCGGAACGCGGCGTACACGACCGATCCCATGTGGCCGCTCCCGCGCGATCGGTCGCGCGCGGCTGGCCGCATACGGCCGGACGCATACGGCCGGACGCATACCATCAGCGGAGCATTCCCAGCACGGCGATCGTTGGACCTGCGACGCGACATTCGGCGCCACCGGCGATCAGCCGCTACCGGTACGACGGAAGAGAGGCTCATGGCCGAGGAGCTGTACGCTACACTGAAGACTACTCAGGGTGACGTTGAGATCCTGCTGTTCAAGAACCACGCGCCGAAGACGGTGGCGAACTTCGTTGATCTCGCCACGGGCAAGCGGGAGTGGACCGACCCCCAGACGGGTGAGAAGAAGAAGGCACCGTTGTACGACGGCACGATCTTCCACCGGGTGATCCCGGGTTTCATGATCCAGGGCGGTGACCCGCTGGGTACCGGCCGCGGCGGCCCGGGATACAAGTTCGCCGACGAGTTCCACCCGGAGCTGCGCTTCTCCCGTCCGTACCTGCTGGCGATGGCGAACGCGGGCCCGGGGACGAACGGCTCCCAGTTCTTCATCACCGTGGCGCCGACGAACTGGCTGGACCGCAAGCACACCATCTTCGGCGAGGTCACCAACGGCACCGACATCGTCGACGCGATCAGCAAGGTGCCGACCGGGTCCCAGGACCGCCCGGCCAGCGACGTCATCGTCACGCAGGTCGTCGTCGAACGCCGGCAGGCGTAGCGGCCAGCGGGAACGGGAAGGCGGACGGGGAAGCGAAGGTGTCGGGACCGCTGCGATGAACCCACCCTGGTCGAGGCCCGCGGAACCGGATGTCCCGGATCCCCGCCGGGCGGTGGATGCGGGTGCCGTCCGGGCGCCCGGCCCGCGTCGGCATCAGCTGCCTGGGCAGTACCACGCGTCCGGGCAGCCACCGGAGCCGGCCGGCTGGCGGCCCGCGGATGGATCCTCGGATCCCTCCGACGGCTGGACGCCGGACGCCCTCTCCGCCACCGGCTCCCGGCCCACGGGCCCGCCGGATCGGGGGCCGGCGGCGCATCCTCGTCCCGCTCCCTACTGCTACCGGCACACCGACCGGGAAACCTACGTCTCCTGCCAGCGGTGCGGGCGCCCGATCTGCCCCGAGTGCATGCGTCCGGCGGCCGTCGGGTTCCACTGCCCGGAGGAGGGCGCCGCGGCGTCGCGCCGTGGCGCTGCCTCCCGGCGGCCGATCACCTCGTTGGGCGGCCGGGCCAGGATCAGGCATCCCGGGCTGATCACCCAGCTGCTCATCGGGCTCTGCGTGGCCGCGTACGCCCTGCAGGGGCTGCCGGGCCTGACCGGCAGCGGCCCCGACAACACCTTCACCCTGGACTACTCCCTGTACGGTCCGGGCATAGCGGCCAACGACGAGTACTACCGGCTGCTGACCGCGGCCTTCCTGCACGCGGGCGTCCTGCACATCCTGTTCAACATGTACGCGCTGTACCTGCTCGGCTCCCAGCTTGAGCAGATCCTCGGACGGGCGCGTTATCTAGCCCTGTTCGTTGTCTGCGCCATCGGTGGCAATACGCTCAGTTATCTGATCAACGGCTGGAACACGTTCTCGGTCGGGGCGTCCACCGCGGTGTTCGGGTTTTTCGCGGCGTACTACGTGATCGCCAGACGGCTGCGCGCCGACACCTCGGCGATCCTCATCATTGTCGGCATCAACCTGATCATCACGTTCACCATCGCCAGGATCGACAAGTGGGGCCATATCGGCGGGCTCGTGGCCGGGCTCGTGGTAGGGGTGATCTATGCCTATGTGCCGGCGCGCCGCGGGTGGGTACAGGCGGTCGCGGTGGGCGCTGTCCTTGCCGCGCTGTTGCTCGCCGCGGTCCTCCAGACATCCGCGGTGACGTCGACGCCGCTGTCGGCGATCGTCCAATAGCGATCCGGCGATCCGGCGGGTCAGCGCAGGCGCAGGCGGATCTCCTCCACCGTCTCGGCGATCCGTTCGGGCTCGGCGCCGAGCTGGCGACGGCTGAGCATGACCGGGCCGTCGATCGTCTCGACCGTGAGGACGCGGACGTGCACAGCGCGACGGTTGTGCGTCAGGGTGCCGGCACGCACCCGTAGTACGGCGGCCCATGGCAGGTGCCGCCGGTGGATACCGTCCACCAGGTCGACCCCGCCCTGATCCACGCGCAGCGCCGGCCGGGCCAGGGCGTCCCGGCCGGCCAGCAGCAACAGCCCCACCCCCGCGACCCCGATCAACAGCCGGCCGGGACGGTCCAGCGACCCCAGGTGGGCGGCGAGCGCACCCACGGCAGCGACCGCGAGCAGGAACGCGCCGGCGAGGGCATACCCGGCCACCCGCCACCAGGGCGGCGACCAGGCGTGCGCGCCGGCGTCACCGGCACGGCCGGCGCCGGTATCGCCCGCATCGGTACCGGCACCCGCATCGGCGCCGGTACGGGTGCCGTGGGCGTCGTCGGCGCCGGTACGGCCGTCGTCGGCGTGCCGTGGGCCGATGATGTCCCGGCCGGCGAAGTCGTCATCCCGCATGTCACCCAGCACAGCACATCCTGCGGCACATCCAGCGCCGCCGCCCGCCCGCGCGGGCCGACCACCGCCCGGCCTGCATTGGGTCGATCTTCATGACGATTACTATCCGCTTTTTCGCCGTCGCTTTGGATGATGGTCTGGCCTGTGTACCGCACCCCGCTGCCGGGGCCTGCGGCCGGAGAAGGAGAAGAGCGGACGTGGCCTCGTTCCAGACAGCGTTCCAGACCGGGTTCCAGACCGGATTCCAGACGGTGTCGCCGCCCACCCGGCGTAGCAGCGTCAGTCCGTTTCCGCCCATTGCCGAATACGGCTTTCTCTCCGACTGTGAGACCACATGTCTGGTCGCCCCGAGCGGCAACATCGAGTGGATGTGCCTGCCGCGTCCGGATGATCCGTCGGTGTTCGGCGCGATCGTCGACCGGTCGGCGGGCGGTTTTCGGTTCGGTCCGGAGCGGACGATGATCCCGGCCGGGCGCCGGTACCTGCCGGGCACGAACATCCTCGAGACCACCTGGCAGACACCCAACGGTTGGCTCATCGTCACCGACTGTCTCATCGTCGGACGTTGGCATCGCACCCAGCAGCGGTCCAACACCCATCGGCGTACCCCGACGGACTGGGACGCCGAACACGTCCTGCTCCGGCTCGCGCGCTGTGAGCACGGCAGTGTCGATCTCGCCCTGCTGTGCGAGCCCAACTTCGACTACGGCCGCCGGCCGGGGAGTTGGGCCTACGAGGACGCCGGTTACGGCAGCGCGGTCACCGTCCCTGGCGGCACGGGCCGGGCCGGCGACGCCGTGCCGGCGAGAGGTGGGCCGGACGACGGCCGGCGCGGCCCGTCGGAGCGGCCCGGCCCACGGATCCGTTCGCATCCCGACCTGACCCTGCGGCTACGGACGGATCTCCGGCTGGGCTTCGACGGCCGCCGGGCGCACGCGAGGACCACCCTGGCCGAGGGCGGGACGGCCTTCGTGGCCCTGACCTGGCGGGCCAGTGACCCCTTCCTGCCCACCAGCTACGCGGAGGCGACCGCGGCTGTGACGCGGACGACCGCGTTCTGGCGGCAGTGGCTCTCCCGCGGGGTCTTCCCGGACCATCCGTGGCGTGGGCATCTGCAGCGCAGCGCGCTGGCGCTCAAGGGCCTGACCTACGCCCCGACCGGGGCGCTGCTCGCGGCGTCCACCACGTCCCTGCCGGAGACACCGCGGGGTGAGCGTAACTGGGACTACCGGTACAGCTGGATCCGTGACTCCACGTTCGCGCTGTGGGGCCTGTACACCCTGGGACTCGACTACGAGGCGAACGACTTCTTCTCGTTCATCGCGGACGTCTGCGAGAACGGCGACGACCTACAGATCATGTACGGGGTCGGTGGCGAGAGCCGGCTGGACGAACAGGTCCTCGGGCATCTGTCCGGTTACGACGGGGCGTTCCCGGTCCGGGTCGGCAACGCGGCGTTCTCCCAGCGCCAGCACGACCTGTGGGGTGCGATCCTCGACTCGGTCTACCTGCACACCCGGTCGCGTAACTATCTCTCGGAGCGGCTGTGGCCGGTGCTGGTCAGGCTGGTGGAGACCGCCGCCGAGCACTGGCGGGAGCCGGACTGCGGCATCTGGGAGGTGCGGGGGGAACTACGGCACTTCACCTCGTCGAAGGTGATGTGCTGGGTCGCCGCCGACCGGGGCCGGCGGCTGGCGGCGATGCGTGGGGACGCCAAGACCGCGGCCCGCTGGGCGGCCGTCGCCGACGAGATACACGCCGACGTGTGCGCGAACGGTCTCGATGAGCGCGGAGTCTTCACCCAGTGTTACGGATCGAAGGCGTTGGACGCGTCGCTGCTGTTCATGCCGCTGCTGGGATTCCTGCCGCCAACCGATCCGCGGGTACGCGCGACGATCCTTGCGATCGCCGACGAGTTGACGGTCGACGGCCTGGTGCTGCGCTACCGCGTGGAGGAGACCGACGACGGCCTGACCGGGACGGAGGGCGCCTTTCTCATGTGCTCGTTCTGGCTGACATCCGCCCTGGTGGAGATCGGTGAGGTGGTCCGTGCCAGGCAGCACTGCTAGCGCCTGCTGAGCTTCGCAAGCCCGCTGGACCTCTACGCGGAGGAGCTTGACCCGAGCACCGGCCGGCACCTGGGGAACTTCCCGCAGGCGTTCACCCATCTGGCTCTCATCAACGCGGTCATGCACGTCATCCGGGCCGAGGATGCCGCGGGCGCGCCTGGGCCAACTCCGGTGTCCTGACCGTTGCGTCCCCGGGTGTCCCGGCGCGCCGTGATGTTGCCCGCGGCGGCGTCCCGCCGAAACGGATGTTCACCGGCAGCGATGTTCACCCGTAGCGATATCCACACTGTGGACAACCGTTGGGGATGAATGACACCGGTGGAAGTTCCGCCCGCTCGGCGGCGCGGGCCGCCCGGTGGCCAACCGGATCCTCGGCCGGATCCGCCCGGCGGACACCCGCCGGCGCGGACGCCCGCGCACCCGCGCGGACGCGGATCCACCGAAGATCGACGGATCCGCGGAAGGTCGAGGATTCCCCGGAGAAAGGCCTGCTGGCGAAGGCCTAGCGCCACTGGGTGGAGACGCCGAGGCCGACCACGACGAAACCGAAGCCGATGAGGATGTTCCAGGCGCCGAGGCTGTCCATCCCGGGGATGTCGCCGTTGGAGAAGTAGTAGACGAGCAGCCAGGCGATCCCGATCAGGAAGAGCGCAAGGATCAGCGCGCCCATCCAGGGGGGCGACGGTGGCTTGCGCTTGCGCAACTGGGTGGTCTGGGGTGGTGCGCTGGTCGACTTCTTCTTGCGACGCCGGGAAACGGGCACTTCAGAGCTCCTCGGTGCACTGTATGATCTCCGTGGGCGAAGTGTCACCCGCGCCGCCGGTTGGGCCGGATGGCCGCGCGGGTGCGGATCGCCCGTTTCACAGGGTAGACATCTACTGTGCCGGGACGCGCCGGGGCACCCGAAGGGGTGAAAGTGGATGCTCCCGATCTTCCGTGTTCGCCTCCGGGAACCGGGATTTGGGACAGGCCGGGCAGGCTCGGGGACTTCCGGTGTCGTGGCCTCCCTGCTGCTCGGTGCTGCGCTCGGGGGGCTTCCCAGCCCCAGCCCCGGTGTCCGTGGTGGTTCACGACCGGATCGTTTGCGCTGCGTCCACGCCCGCCACTGGGAGGGACGTGGGCGTGCTCCGTCCGACGGGAACACCGAGTCAGTGACGAAACGTGACAATATCGTCGATACGCTGTGGGCTGCCGTCACGGATACGGCTGTGGACACCGCTGTGGCGGCCATGGAAGCCGCGCGTGCCGGTGATCGGAGAAATCGCGCCTCCCGGGAGCTGTTTCCCTGTCGTTTCCTTGCCAGAATGACGCCCAACCGCAGTCCGACAAGGGAAGGTGTCCGCGATGCCAGGTGGATCGACAACCGAGCGGGAGACCGGCACGCTCGAGACCGTCACCTATGCTGACCGGCCGTGGCAGTCGTCGTACGCTGACGGTGTCCCCGCCGAGGTCGAGATCCCCGATATCACGCTGGGTCAGATGTTCGAGAACGCCGTCGCGGAGTTTCCCGCGAATCCGGCGATCTCCTTCTTCGGGACGACGCTGACCTATAGCCAGCTTCGCGAGTATGTCGACGCGTTCGCCGGTGGTCTGGCGAAGCTCGGTGTCGCCGCCGGTGACCGGGTGGCGCTCATTCTGCCGAACTGTCCGCAACACGTGATTGCCTTCTATGCCGTGCTGCGGCTGGGCGCGGTCGTGGCCGAGGCCAACCCGCTCTACACCGAGGCCGAGCTGACCCACCAGCTCTCCGACTGCGGAGCCGAGTACGTGGTGTGTCTGGACCGCGCCTACGCGGTGGTGGAGGCGGCCCGCCGCTCCGGCCGGACCAGGGTTCGCGAGGTGATTTCCACGTCGATTCCCGACTTTCTGCCGAGAAAAGACCAGTTGCTGCTGCGGCTGCCCATTCCACCGGCCCGCCGGAAGCGTGCCGAAATCGTGACGGAGCTGCCCGTCGGCGCCCGCGCCCACGCTTTCCTCGACGTGTACCGCGGCGGCCGGGCCGCGCCGGTGCGGATGTCGGTGCCGGTGGCCACGTCCGATGTCGCGATCCTGCTCTACACCACGGGGACGACCGGTCCGGCCAAAGGTGCGATGCTGACCCATCGTAATCTCGTCGCCAATGCTGTGCAGTGCCGGGCGTGGTTCGCCGACGCGCAGGTCGGGCGGGAGGCCGTCCTCGCGGTCCTGCCGATGTTCCACGCGTATGGGCTGACATTGTGCATGACGGTGGGAATGCTGATCGGCGGGCATGTTGTGCTCGTACCGAAATTCGACGTGACCCTGGTACTCGACGCCATCGCCAGGCACCGTCCGACCATTTTCCCGGGCGTGCCACCGATCTACCGGGCGCTGCTGGACGATCCCCGGTCGAAGAACGTCGACCTGACCTCGATCCGAGGGTGCATTTCCGGTGCGATGAAGCTGCCCGGTGAGCTGCAGCGGCAGTGGGAGGGCGCGACCGGTACCCCGGTCGTCGAGGGCTACGGCATGACCGAGGCGTCCCCGGTGACCCATGCCGGTCCGTTGCGCGGCCAGCTTCGCCCCGGCTGGATCGGCCTGCCCTTCCCGTCCACCGAAGCGAAGATCGTCGACCTGGAGGACAACACGCGGGAAGTGCCGGTGGGGGAGCCCGGAGAACTGCTCATCCGTGGCCCGCAGGTGTTCGCCGGGTACTGGGGGAACCCGGAGGCCACCAGGACCGTGCTGAGCGACGACGGATGGCTGTCCACCGGTGACGTCGCCCGGATGGACGCCGCCGGCTGGTTCGAGATCGTCGACCGGAAGAAGGAGCTCATCATCGCGGGCGGGTTCAACATCTCGCCCAACGAGATCGAGGATGTGCTCGCCGGGATTCCCGAGGTTGCCGAGACCGCGGTGATCGGTATCCCGGACGCGTACCGTGGCGAGACGGTGAAGGCGTTCCTGGTGCTGCGGCCCGGTACGTCGCTCACCGTCGACGAGGTGCGGGTGTACTGTTCCGAACGGCTCTCCGCCTACAAGGTCCCGAAGATCATTGAGTTCCGGACGGAGTCACTACCGAAGATCGGGATCGGCAAGGTGCTGCGCCGCGCGCTGCGTGACGAGGAGCAGGCAAAGGCCCAGCGGCAGGCCACCGCTGACGGGCCGGCTGCCGCTGACGGGCCGGCTGCCACCGACGGGCCGGCTGCCACCGACGGCAACTGACCGACGGTCGCCGGCCCGGGCGCTCACGGGCCGGTCACCGCCACATCCCGCGCCAGGATCCACCGGATCCCGCGGCGGATTCGGTGGTAAGAGGAGAATCATGCGAATCCTGGTGGTCGACAACTACGACTCGTTCGTGTTCAACCTGGTGCAGTACCTGGGCCAGCTCGGAGCGGACAGCGTCGTCCGCCGCAACGACGAGGTCGACGTCGACGAGCTGACCGCTCTCGGCGTCGCCGGGGTGCTGGTGTCACCCGGCCCGGGCACGCCGGAGGCGGCCGGGGTCAGCGTGCCGATGATCCGGGCATGCGCGGCGGCCAGCATCCCCATGCTCGGGGTGTGCCTGGGGCATCAGGCCCTCGGGGTCGCCTTCGGCGCGGCGGTCGGCCGGGCACCCGAGCTGCTGCATGGCAAGACGTCCGTGGTGCGCCACCGCGGGGTCGGGGTGCTCGCGGACCTGCCGTCGCCGTTCATCGGAACCCGTTACCACTCGCTCGCCGTGGACCGGGCGACTCTCCCGGCTCAGATCGAGGTCACCGCCTGGACCGACAGCGGTGTGGTGATGGCGATGCGGCACCGGACCCTCCCGCTGGAGGGCGTCCAGTTCCACCCGGAGTCAGTGCTTACGCAGGGTGGTCATCTGCTGTTGGCCCGCTGGCTGTCGGTCTGCGGGGACGACGCCGCGCTGTCGGCCGCGCCGACGCTGTCGGCCGAGGTCGAGACCCTCCGCCAGGCGGCTTTCGCCTGACGGAGGGATCAGAGCAGGCAGGGGCCCGTCAGCCGAGCAGGCCGCCGAGGCCGCCGCCGGTGGAGCTCGGGTTCGGCGACGGTGTCTTGCTCGGAGTCGCGCTGGCGCTCGGTGACGGTGTGGGCGTCTGGGTGTTGATGGCCTGCTGCTGGGAGACGTAGAGCGTCACGGTCGACCCGCGGGCCGCCGAGCCGCCGCCGGGGCTCTGGGAGACGACGGTGCCCGTCGGCTTGCTGCTCGCGACGGCCTGCTGGACGACCCTGAAGCCGTAGCGCTCCAGTTCGGACTTGGCGGGGTCGACAGGCTGGTCCGTCACGTTCGGGACGGTCGCCTGCGTGCTCACCACGTAGATGATCACATCGTCACCAGGAGCCACCGACGTGCCTGCCGCCGGGTCGCTGGACTCGACCAGTCCGGCTCGGCGGGTCGTCGCGTCGGTGAAGGCGGAGGTCTTCACCGTCAGCCCGGCCTCCTTCAGCTTGGCGGTGGCCGCGGCCTGGGTCAGCCCGGCCACGTCCGGAACGGCGAGGTCACCCGGCCCCTTCGAGATGCTGAGGGTGATCGGCGCGCTCTTCGAGGCGGCGGTGCCCGGGGCCGGGTCGACCTCGACCACCAGGTCCTTCGGCTC
Organism: Protofrankia symbiont of Coriaria myrtifolia; assembly: GCF_900634755.1. Taxonomy (NCBI): domain Bacteria; kingdom Bacillati; phylum Actinomycetota; class Actinomycetes; order Frankiales; family Frankiaceae; genus Protofrankia; species Protofrankia symbiont of Coriaria myrtifolia. The sequence goes on along the minus strand of NZ_CAAAFS010000016.1, from coordinate 1,946 downwards.
GTTGTTCTCGACGACCTTTGAGACGATGTTGGTGAAGCCGGCGGAGCTCAGGCTGTTCTTGGCCGTCTCGAACTTCTGCCCGATGAGGTTCGTCGGGATCGTCGCGGTGTCGGCGGTGGTGTCGTCGCCGTTCCCGCCCCCGCCGCCGAGCATGTTGGTCGCGATCATGGTGACGACGACGAACACCGCCACCACGGACAGGCCGGCGAGAATGTACTTCCAGGCGTCCGAACGTCTTTTCTCCGGCAGCGGCCCGCTGTCGCCCCCCCCGGGGCCGCCGAAGCCGGCCCGGTCGTAACCGCCCGTCCCGTAGCCGCCGGTGCGGCCGTAGGGGTCGTCCGGACCGTCGTCGTAGGGGCCGCGGCCGCGGGAGATCATGTGTGTCCCCGCGGTGACCGCGGGTGAGGCGCCCAGCCGGGTGGTGAGCTGGTCGCTGTCGAGCTGGGGGGCGTAGATGGGGCGGCCGGCCAGGGCCCGCTCGAGGTCGTCCCGCATCAGCCCGGCGGTGGAGTAGCGGTGGTCGGGATCCTTCTCCATCGCCTTGAACACGATCGCGTCGGCGTTGGGCGTGATGGCGCGGTCGTGGCTGGACGGCGGCTGAGGATTCTCCCGCACGTGCTGGTAGGCGACGGCCACCGGTGAGTCGCCACGGAACGGCGGCTGCCCGGTCAGCAGCTCGTAGAACAGCACACCCGTCGAGTAGACGTCGCTGCGCGCGTCCACACGGACGCCGCGGGCCTGTTCCGGCGACAGGTACTGGGCGGTGCCGATCACCGCGGCGGTCTGCGTCATGTTGGACGTGGTCGCGGTGGTCGCCCGGGCGATGCCGAAGTCCATCACCTTGACCGAGCCGTCCTGGCACAGCATGACGTTGGCGGGCTTGATGTCCCGGTGGATGATCCCCATCCGGTGGCTGTAGTCCAGGGCCGCGCACACGTCGGAGGTGATCTCCATGGCCCGGCGTTCACTGAACCGGCCCTCCTGCTGGAGCACATCCCGCAGGGTGCGGCCTTCCACGTACTCCATCACGATGTACGGGACGGTCGTGCCGTTGATCAGATCCTCGCCGGTGTCGTAGACCGAGACGATCGCCGGGTGGTTCAGGGCGGCCGAGGACTGCGCCTCGCGGCGGAAGCGGGCCAGGAAGGTCGGGTCCCGGGCGAGGTCGGCCCGCAGCGCCTTGACCGCGACCTCGCGGCCGAGGCGGACGTCCCGGCCGCGGTAGACCTCGGCCATGCCGCCGTACCCGAGGACCTCGCCCAGCTCGTAGCGCCCGCCCACCAGGCGAGGTTCGGTTCCGAACGCCTCAGTCACGACTGCCACCCGTGCTCGCCTTTCCGCTTCCCGGGCCGGTACCCGCGGACGCTTCCCGGACATCTGGCCCGGTTGCGGCCGTGTGGCCGCCCAGGCCGCCGGTGGTCCGGATGCCGTCCGTGACACCGTCGGTCCCGGTCGTACTGTCACCGGTGACGATGCCATCCTCGGATCCGGGTCCGTGCACCGCCCGGGTCAGGGCCGGCGCGCCTTCGGATGATCCACTGGATCCGGCGATCGACCGGGTGACCAGCGCGGTGATCGCAACTGCGGCGATCAGTAGTGCTATCAGTACTGGAAGTGATAGCCGTCGCCTGCCCGCGGACGCCGGGCCCCCCGCGGCCCGGCCGCGCGGGCGTCGTCGCCGGGCCCCCCGCGCGTCCGACGGCGGCAGCGCGGAGGTCGGGCGGTTGCCGGGCGGCTGGAGCCGGGCGACGTTCGTCGGCCGGATGTCCGGTCGGCTCGCGGTGTCGTAGCCCGTGTTGTAGCTGGCGTCATAGCCACCGGCCTCGTAGCCGGTCTCATAACCGGTGTCGTAGCCGGCACCGGAGCTCGCACCGGCATAGCCGGCCTCCCGGTGTCCGGGGGGCGGGTAGCCGTCCGCCGGGTATCCGCCCCCCGGACACCGGGAG
>NZ_CAAAFS010000015.1:0-20474 GCF_900634755.1 Protofrankia symbiont of Coriaria myrtifolia | reverse complement strand
GGTATCCGCCGCCGGACGTGGGCGGCCGGGGCGGGGTGTCCCAGGCGCCCGGGGGCGTGCCCGCCGACGTCCCCGGCGGTTCCTGGCCAGGCTGACGGCCGTCGTGGGCGGCGCCGGCGTCCCAGGACGGCCGGGCGTCCCGATACGGCCGGTTGTCCTCGGGGAAGCTGTCGTCCCGGGTGTGCCGGCGGGTCCAGGACGGTGGCCGATCCCCGTCGGTCCCCGCCCCGCCCGTGCCCGGCCCGGGTGCTCCCGTCGGTCCGGGCCACCGCCCGGTGGAATCCCCGGCGGGGTCCGGCCGGGGCGCGGGCGCCGGCCCGCCGGCCCGGCGGGTCATGTCCGCGTTCCACAGGTTGCGACGGATCGTGGCGGCGGTGCGGGCGAACGAGCCGGCCGACGACGGCCGCTGGGCCGGGTCCTTGGCCATCGCCGCCTGGACGAGGTTGCGCACCGGCTCGGGGACGTCGGGCGGCAGCGGCGGGGGGTCGTCCTGCTGGTGCGCCATCACGACCACGATCGGGTTGCGGTCGTCGAAGGGCCGCCGGCCGGCCAGGCACTCGTAGGCCACCACGCCGAGGGAGTACACGTCGCTGGCCGGGGTCACCGTCCGGCCGGAGGCCTGCTCGGGGGAGACGTAGTAGGCGGTGCCCATCATGATCCCGGTGGCGGTCAGCGGCGCGGCGTCCACCGCGCGTGCGATCCCGAAGTCGGTGACCTTGATCGCGCCGTCGGTTCGCAGCAGCAGGTTGCCGGGCTTGACGTCCCGGTGCACGACGCCCAGGGTGTGCGCGGCCTGCAGGGCGTCGGCGGCCTGCCCGAGCACGTCCAGGGTCTTCTCCGGGGACAGGCGCTTCTCCCGGTGCAGCAACGCCGACAGGGGCTCGCCCTCGACCAGCTCCATCACCAGATAGGCGGTCGGACGATCACCATCGGTGACGACCTCGCCGTAGTCGTAGACGGACGCCACACCCGGATGCGACACCCGGGCGGCGTGCCGGGCCTCGCCGCGGAAGCGGACCAGGAACAGCTCGTCGCTGGCGTACTCCGGGCGCAGCAGCTTGACGGCGACGGGACGCCCGAGGGTGCGGTCGAGGCCCCGCCACACCTCGCCCATCCCGCCGGTGGCGATACGTCCCTCGAGGAGGTAGCGGCCGTCGAGGACGATGCCCTTTGGCGAGGCGCCGAACGGCTGCGCGGCGGCCGGTGACGAGGCGGGCGCGCCGGGCGGCACGGCCGGCCCGCCCTGCGCCGCAACGCCCGGTCCCGGGGGAACCCGCGGTGCTGGAACGCCCGATCCCGGCAGGCCCGGGCCCGGCCCCGGGACGCCTGGCGGTGGTGGGCCGGTCACTGTCGAACGTCCAATGCTGCCTTCATGACCTGCTGGGCCACGGGCGCGGCGACCGCGCCGCCGGTGCCGAGCTCCCCGCCGCCGTCCTCGACCACGACCGCGACGGCCACGCTCGGGTTGGCGGCGGGCGCGAAGCCGATGAACCAGGCGTGCGGGGGCTCGTTGTCACCGTGTTCGGCGGTGCCGGTCTTGCCGGCGACGGCGATACCGGGGATCCGCGCCTTGCTACCGGTGCCGTTGCTGACCACGCTCTGCATCATCGTGTTCAGGTCGGCTGCGACGTCCGGGCTCACGGGGCGTTTGTAGACCTCCGGCTCGGTGCGGCTGATCGCTTTGAGGTCCGGGCCGAGCAGTTCGGAGACGATGTACGGCCGCATCATCACCCCGTTGTTGCCGATGGCGGCGGCGACCTGGGCCATCTGCAGCGGGGTGACCCGGTCGTCGAACTGCCCGATGGCGGACTGCGCGGTCTGTGCCCCGTCGAGCTGCTGGGGCGGGTACACGCTGGGCACCAGCGGCAGGGGGAAGTCGGGAATGGTGGAGTTGAAACCGAAGGCCTCGGCCTGGGCGCGCAGGGTGTCGTCGGTGAGATCCATGCCGAGCTGGGCGAACGCCGTGTTGCAGGAGATCGTCAGGGCGTGGATGAAGGTGTCTGTCTGGCCGTCCCCGCAGCGTTCGTTGTCGAAGTTCGGCAGCACGGTCCGGCTCTGCGGCAGGGGGAGCGTGTCGGGCGCGGCGATGCGTTCCTCGAGCTGACGGCCGGCGTTGAGCGCGGCCGCCGCGGTGATCACCTTGAAGGTGGAGCCGGGCGGATAGGTCTCCTGGGTCGCGCGGTTGAGCAGCGGCTTGTCCGGGTCGGTGTTGAGCGCCTGGGCAGCTTTGCCGACCGCGGCCTCGTCGTGGCTGGCCAGCGGCGTCGGGTCGTATGTCGGACTGGTCACCATCGCAAGGATCTCGCCGGTCTTCGGGTCGAGCGCCACGACCGCCCCCTTACGGTTGCCGAGCGCGGTGGTCGCGATTTGTTGGATCCGGGGTACCAGCGTGGTGACGATACTGCCACCCCGTTGTTTGCGTCCGGTCACCAGGTCGGAAACCTTGGAAACGAACAGGCGGTCGTCCTCTCCGGAGAGGAAGTCGTTCTGGGAGCGCTCCAGGCCCGCGGAAGTGTACAGACCGTAGTAGCCGGCGACGGCGGAATACAGCTTCCCGGCCGGGTACTGCCGCTGGTACTTGTACTCGTCGTCGGACGGCACCGAGCTCGCGATCGCCTGCCCGCCGGCCACACCGATCCAGCCGCGCTCCCGTTCGAGCCGTTCGGTGATCTGGCGGGCGTTGTTCGGCTCGTGACGCAGTTCACCAGCCTGCTTCGCCTGCAGCCAGTTGGCGTTGACCAGCAGGGCGGTGAACAGCACCAGGCAGGCGACGGCAACCTTGCGGATGGGTGCGTTCACGTCGTCCGCACCGCCTGGGTGGGGCTGTCGGCGACGGCGTTCGGGTCGAACAGCGGCGCGGCCGGGGTGGCCGGGTCGGGCCTGCGGTAGGAGTCGCTGATCCGCAGCAGCAGCGCGATGATGGCCGCGTTCGAGACGATCGAAGAGCCTCCGTAGGAGATGAAGGGCAGGGTCAGACCGGTCAGCGGGATGAGCCGCATGACACCGCCGACCTGCACGAACACCTGGAGGGCGAACGAGGCGGCAAGGCCGGTCGCGAGCATCTTGCCGAACGGGTCACGGGCGCCGAGCGCGGCCCGCAGGCCGCGGGTGACGACCAGTCCGTAGATGACGAGGATAGCCATGATTCCGGCGAGGCCGAGTTCCTCACCGATACTCGCGACGATGAAGTCGGTGTTGGCGAAGGGGACCCGCTGCGGGCTGCCCTGCCCGAGCCCGGTGCCGGTGATCCCGCCGGCGGCGAACCCGAACAGGCCCTGCACCAGCTGGAACGAGGTGCTGGTGGGATTGTCACCGTCGAACGCGTGTAGCCAGCCGTCCACCCGGACCTGGACGTGCCCGAACAACTGGTAGGAGATGACCGCGCCGAGCGAGAACAGGCCGAGCCCGATGAGCGCCCAGGACGCCCGTTCGGTCGCGACGTAGAGGATCACCAGGAACATGCCGAAGAAGAGCAGGGACGAGCCGAGGTCCTTCTCGACGACGAGGACGCCGAGGCTCGCGAGCCAGGCGACGAGCACCGGGCCGAGGTCCCGGGCGCGCGGGAAGTGGATTCCGAGGAAGGAGCGGGAGACCACGGAGAGGACCTCGCGTTTGTTCACCAGGTAGCCGGCGAAGAAGATCATTAAAATGATCTTCGAGATCTCGCTGGGCTGGAAGGTGAACGGCCCGACCCGCAGCCACAGCCGGGCGCCGTTGATGGTCGCGCCGAACACCGGCATCGCGGGCAGCACCAGGAAGACCAGGCCGACCAGCCCCGCCGTGTAGGCGTAGCGCGACAGCGTCTTGTGGTCCCGGATGACCGCCAGCACCAGCACGAAGACGACGAGCGCGAGCAGCGTCCACACCATCTGTAACGGTGCGACGCCGGCTGGTACCTTCCTGCCGGCTTTCTCGGCGGCATCCATCTTGGCCAGGTCCAGCCGGTAGATCATGACGAGGCCGAGGCCGTTGAGGGCCGCGACCAGCGGCAGCAGTATCGGGTCGGCGGCCGGCGCGAACCGGCGCACGGCCAGGTGGGCAATCCCCCACAGCGCGCTGAAGCCCAGGCCGTAGACGAACACCGACGCGGTGATCTTTCCGTCGGCGGCGAGCACGACAGCCGCCAGGGCAGCGGTGGCGAGCAGGCCGGCGAACAACAGCAGGAAGAGTTCTCGCCGACGGTACGGCGGCAGGTGGACACCGGCCGGTACCGGGAACCGGGCGAAGGTTCCCGTGAGATCGACCGCCTTGCCGCGAAGCGGAGGGAGAACAGTCATCCTGTCGGCGTCATCCAGATGTCGGGACCGACGGGGCCGCTGGGATGGGCGGGACGCAGTTCGGGCCAGGGGCGGTGGCACAGAGCGCCGGGGCGGTGGTGGCAACGCCCAGGGGAGCCTGGGCATCCCCGGTGTTCTTCTCCCCGCCGGCGCCCGCCTGCGCCGTGGCGGTCACCGTCAGCGGCGTCGGTGCCGCCGTCGGGGCCCCGGTGGGGTCGGCCGGGTGCGTGACGGCGAACTGCGTCCGCAGCCGCTCGACATAGTCGCGGATCTCGGTGAGGCTGCTGGCCGAGTAGCCGTCCTCCACCTGCAGGCGCCCGTCGTCGTTGAGCTCGCTCAGCGGTAGGGAGTGCTCCTTGAGCCGGTGCAGGGAGAAGCCGGCGATACTCCCCTCGACACCCTCGAAGATCGCTACCTGTTCGCCGTCGACCCCGACGTAGTACCGGCTGTGCAGGTAGAACCAGCCCCAGACGGTCGCGATGGTCAGGACGATCACCGTGCACAGGATGATGAACGCCGGTCGGGGCGGCGGCCGGCGGGCGAGCGGCGGCGAATCCTCGTCCACCACGCTGTCGGAACCCTCGGCACGCGGCGGGGTGGGGCTGTGCCGGCCGATCCGCGCGCCCCTGGCGGCCGGGGAGTCCTGATCGCCGTACCGGGGATTCGGCCCGGTACGGGCGGCCAAGGCTCCCGGCACGGTCTGCTTCTCCGCGGCGGCGCCGGCCACGAGCGGGCGGGCATCGTCATCGGCGTCGTCCTCGACGATGTCGGCGACGACAACGGTGATGTTGTCCGGCCCGCCGCCCTTGAGAGCGAGTTCGACCAGCCGGTCGACGGCCTCCTGAGGCGTCGGTAGCAGCAGCGCCTCACGGATGGTGATTTCCGTCACAACGCCGGACAGTCCGTCGGTGCACAGCAGATAGCGGTCGTCCGGGATCGCCTCCCGGACGGACAGGTCCGGCTCGACGTCGCGGCCGTCGAGCGCACGCATCAGTAACGACCGTTGGGGATGCGTGTCCGCCTGCTCGGCCGTGATCCGCCCCTGGTCGACGAGATCCTGCACCAGCGTGTGATCGTGCGTCACCTGGTTGAGCACCTGGTGCCGCAGCAGATACGCCCGGGAGTCGCCGACGTGCAGCACACCGAGATGGCTCCCCGCGAGCAACAGGGCGGTGACCGTGGTGCCCATACCCTCCAGCGACCCGTCCTTGACGGACATCTCACGCAGCTGGTTGTTGGCCTGGTGCACCGATTCGGTCAGCACCTCCAGGACCGCACCGCTGGCGACGTCGTCGTCCAGAGCGGCCAGCTGGGAGATCACGGTGGAGGAGGCGACCTCCCCGGCCGCGTGACCGCCCATACCGTCGGCCACGGCCAGTAGCCGAGCGCCCGCGTAGGCGGAATCTTCGTTGCCTTCTCGGACGTGGCCGACGTCCGAGCGAACGGCGTAGTGAAGCCTAAGGCTCACCGGTGAAGCTCCAGGACGGTTTTCCCGATCCTGACCGGCGCGCCGAGAGGAACCGGCATGGGACTGGTCACTTTCGTGCGGTCGAGGTAAGTACCGTTGGTCGAGCCCAGATCTTCGACGAACCACTGGCCGTCGTGGGGGACGAGTCTTGCATGTCTCGCGGATGCGAAGTCGTCCTCCAGCACCAGAGTCGAGTCCTGCGCACGTCCGATGGTGACAGGCGTCGGTCCGAGCGGAAGAATCGTCCCCGCGAGATGCCCCTTCGTGACGACCAGCTTGCTCGGTGTGCGCGCCCGCCGGCTGGGAGACGCATTCTGCGGCCCAGCGGGTGGCGCTGCCGGCCGGGCCGGGTGCGCCGACGCCGGCTGCGCGGGCGTTGGACGGCCCAGCCCCTGAACGCTCTGCCGTTGACGCTTCGTCGGCCCGAACATGTCCGCGCGCACCGCACGGACAGCAGCCAGCACGAACAGCCACAACAGCGCCAGGAAGCTGATTTTCACGACCAGGAGGACCAGGTCGCTGGGTCCGGATCCGCTCACGGCGTCCTACCAGGCGCGCTCGTCCGGATCCGCTGCTCCCGGCCCGGCGGGACGGTCACCGTGGGGATCCCGCTCCGGTGGACGCCGGCCCTCCCCAGGGGGGACCCGGCCCGGACGCTGAGTCTCCTGCTCGTACAGGTCGGCGTCGTCCGGCCGCACTGGCGCGGCACCGCGCCGTGGGTCGCCCTGCCGTGGGTCGCCGTAGCCGGGCTGGCCGTCGCGGTAGCCGGGCTGGCCGCCACGACCGGGCGCACCCGCGGCAGGCGTGCCCGGCGGTGTACCCGGGCCGTAGCCGCTCGGCGGAGTACCGGGAGGCCGGCCGCCGAACTGGTCGTACGGGTTGCCGCCACGATACTGGCCCTCCCTCTCCCCGTACGGGTCGTCGTAGCGGGAACCGCCACCATACGGATCCCCCGGTCGACCTCCCGCGGGCTGACCTCTGCCCGGGCGTCCACCGCCCTGGTACGGCGGTTCCGCGGGCGGGGCCGGATAGCCGCCAGGGGGGCCACCTCTACGCGGGTCGTCACGATACGGATCGTCACGATACGGACCCGCCGGCGCGGGCGGGTAGCCGCCGGGCGAACCGCCACGCCGCGGCTCGCCCCGATAGGGATCGCCACCACGGTACGGGTCGCCCCGGTAGGGATCCGCCGGCGGGGGCGAAGGCGGGTAGCCGCCAGGGGAGCCGGGAGGGACGCCATGGCGCGGATCACCGCGGCGGGGCTCGGCAGGCCGGGCCCGCGGGTCACCAGGTGGAGTCGGCGGCACCGGGACGGAAGGATACGCGCCCGCCGGGCCCGGCGGCGCGCCCGCGGGAGCCTGCGCGCCCGCCGGGACACGCCCGGCGGCCCGGCCCCTGTCAGCGCCCCGTGGATCGTCCCGCCGGAAGGTCAGGATCGTCGCGCCCAGCTCGATCTGGTCACCGTTGACGAGCTTCACCTGACTGGCGGCCCGGCCGTTGACGATGCTCCCGTTGGTCGAACCATGATCGATATAGACGAACTGTCCGTCGGGCATCCGACGCACCTCGCCGTGCTGGCGGGACACCCCGGTGTCATTGAGACGGATATCACATTCGACGCTGCGCCCAATGACCGTGACCTCAATGTCCAGCGGGTATTCACGCTCCTCCCCGCTGCCCCGGCCATCAGGCCCCGGCTTGGTCGAGACGACAAGCCGAGGCGCTCCCGGCGGCATCGGCCGCGACCGCCCCGCCGCACGCCTGCCAGCCACCGCGCCGGGATCCGTCGCGGCAACACTGCTACGGATACGGAACACCCCGACATCCAGATCGTCAGCCTCGGCCAGCCGCACCCCCACCGGCCCCACGAACGTGTACCGCTGCTCAGCGGCATGCTCCCGAACCATCTCGGCCAGCTCGTCACAAAGCGCTCGCGTATAAGGAGCGAGCCGGGCGAAGTCGCTGGTGGCAAGCTCGACCGCGAACTCGTTCGGGACGAGCACCCGGTTCGCGCTGCTGGCGCGCCGGTCATCGGTCTCACGAGCCAACGCGCTTGCGATCTCGACCGGCTCGACACCGCCCTTGAAGACCTTGGCGAACGCGCCCTCGACGAGGCCGCCCAGGCGACGCTCAAAGCGCTGTAGCACGCCCATCTCGGCCTCCCCTCCTCCCCCCGGCCTGCTACCGGCACTGAGATCGTATGCTTCCGGTTGAGCGCCGCCCACGGCTCGGGCGGTGTGGATCGCGTGATAGCGTGATAGTCGCACTCGGGCGAGTGGCGGAATGGCAGACGCGCACGGTTCAGGTCCGTGTGTCCTGACGGACGTGGGGGTTCAACTCCCCCCTCGCCCACGAGCTGGCTCGCGCTGGTCGCCCCCTTGCGGGGGCTTCCCCGGGGGGCCGGGATGTCTGCCGGGGGGCCGAGCCCCCCGGCACCCCCCACGGTTTTGTGGTTGGGGTGGCTTGCTGCCCTTTGGGCAGCTTCGCTTCGGACGCCCGTAGCGTCCTTCTGTTTGATCATAGCGTTTTGATGGGAAGCAATCCTCAACAGGAGGTTGTTTCGTGCCATGGTGACACACCGGAGCATCTCAGATTACCATCACCTGTCACGAAGTGTGACCGGAAGAGGTTAAACCACCAGCTGAAGGTGTGAGCCCGGTAGCCTGGCGTGCCGGTTACCGCGGCGCTGACTAGCGTGAGAGGAGTGGCACCTTCTGGAACGGTCGATTTACGGGAGCTGCTGACGGCCGTGGAGCGTGCCGCGCCCGCCGACGCGGTGCACGCGGTGGCAGGTGAGTTGACCCGGATGATCGGCGCGCTTGAGGTCTCCTTCCTGATTGCGGACTATGCGGGCGGTTACCTGGCGCGGTTTCCCAGTGGGGATGGGGCGGGCGGAAACACGATGGAACGGGTGTCGGTGGACGGCACCGTCCACGGGCGGGTGTTGCGGACACAGCGGGTGCGGGTGTGCCGATCCTCGGCCCGGACGAGTGTGTATGTGCCGGTTACAGCCCGCGGCGAGGCGATCGGGGTGCTCGAGGCGCACCTGCCTGCCGGTGCCACCGAGGATGCTGTCGAGACCGTCGCCGGCACGGGGCATGCCCTGGCCTACATTGTGATTACGAACCGGCGGTACACGGATCTGTTCGAGTGGGGCCAGCGTTCCGTCCCGCTCGGGCTGGCGGCGGAGATCCAACGGCGGTTGCTGCCGGAGTCGTTCACCTGTGAGGGTGCGCAGGCGACGGTGGCCGGCTGGGTGGAGCCCGCGGAATCCGTGGCAGGGGACACCTTCGACTACAGCTTCGGGCGTTCCCAGCTGTATGTGTCACTCACCGACGCGATGGGACACGAGCTGGCGGCGGCGCTGCTGGCGACCTTGCTGGTGGGTAGCCTGCGCAACGTCCGCCGTGGTGGCGGGGATCTCGCAGAGCAGGTCGTGCGGGCGAACACGATGATGGCGGCGCACATTCGGCCCGACCAGTTCGTCACCGGTCTGCTGCTGCAGGTCGATCTGTCCACCGGGGTCGTCAGCGTGGTGAACGCCGGGCATGTGCCGTTCTACCGTCTGCGGGACGGTGTTGCGAAGACGGTGTCCTTTCCGGCGGATCCGCCGTTCGGCATGTTCGCGGAGACTCGTTACCGTACGCACAGCCTTCGGCTGCGGCCCGGTGATCGGCTGGTGCTGGTCACCGACGGTATCGTGGAGCGTAACGCCGCACGGGTCGATCTGCCCGTGGTGCTGGTCGAGACGCGGGGTCTGCATCCACGGGAACTCGTCCAGGACCTCACCGGCAGGATCGTGCGAGCCGTGAAGGGCAGGCTGGCCGACGACGCGTCGGTCTTCTGTCTGGACTGGTACGGCGGCGGCGAACGTATGCGGAACGTCTCCAGCGGCGCGGACGCCAGCCGTGCGTCCGCCGCGACCTGAGGGGCCGTTTCAGCTCTGAGGGGCCGTTTCAGCTCTGAGGGGCCGTTTCAGCATGGCGCGGGGGCCTGGGCACGGGCGGCGGCAGCGCCCCCTCCTCGCGATCGAGTTCGTTCTCCAGCAGCCGGAGGCTGCTGTCAGGCAGGTTCCCGGTGTCCCGCCAGAGCAGCAGTTCGTCCCGCTCCGCCTCGATCATGGTTCGGCGGACGTGACCGAACACGGCGCTGGCGCTCTCGGCCGCGGGGCTGGCCGTGGTGTCCACAGCCAGCGCCGCGAGGATGTCCTCGCTCCGTCTCCTGCGGATGTCCGCGATGTTCCGCAGTCGTTCGACGATGTCCTCGGGGACCGACTCGCGGTTCTGGAGTGACTCGAGCGCCCGCAGCCCCGCGTCCGCCGCCGCGATCCGTGCCCGTGCGCGCAGGCGCTGGTCCTCGCCCAGGTCGGGTCGTAGCCCCAGCCACCGAAGCAGCGGTCCGAAGGTGAGTCCCTGACCGACGAGTGTGACCAGCACCGTGACGTACGCGCAGAACAGCAGCAGGTCGTGGTGCGGGAAGGGGGCGCTGCCGGCGGACGGCGGCAGGGCGAAGACGGCGGCGAGGGAGATCACCCCGCGCATGCCCGTCCAGGACAGAGCGGTCAGTTCACGGCCGTCGAGGTTCGGGTGCGGCGAGAGGATCCGCAGCCGCACGGGCAGCAGGGTGGGCAGCAGCAGCCACAGGGGGCGTAGCAGCACGATCGAGGCGATCGTGACCGTCGTCGCGGTGACCACCGTGCTGACCGGATACTTCTGGATGTTGTGGAGGACGGCGGGTAGCTGCTGGCCGATGAGGAGGAAGACGAATCCCTCCAGTAGGAGGTCGACGAGGTGCCAGACGGCCACGGCGTGCAGGCGCGCGGGCCCGGACTGCAGCCGCCGTGACCGGTGGCCCAGGACCAGGCCCGCGACCACCACGGCGAGGACACCGGAGCTGTGGGAGGCCTCCGCCGGCAGGTAGGCCAGGAACGGGGTTGCCAGCGAAAGAGTGGTCTCCACCACGGGTTCCTCCAGCCGGCGACGGATCAGGCCGACGATCCAGGCGACGGCGAGGCCGAACGCGATACCCCCGGCGAGGGCCAGGACGAACCGTCCCAGCACGGACGGCACGTCGAAACCCCCGCCGACCAGGGCGGCCACCGCCACCGTGTACACGGTCAGAGCCGTCGCGTCGTTGAGGAGGCTCTCCCCTTCGATCACGGTACGCAGCCGTTCGGGCAGACCCAGCCGCCGTCCGATGGACAGCGCCGAGACGGGGTCCATCGGAGCCAGCGCGGCGCCGAGAGCGCAGGCGGCCGCGAATGACAGACCGGGCACGACCGCTGCCAGCAGGTAGCCCGTGAGCAGAGCGGTTGCTATGATCATCAGGACGGACAGTGAGATCACGGTCCGGAGGTTCGCGCGGATCCCCGTCAGGCTCGAGTTCAGCGCCGCGGAGTACAGCAGCGGCGGCAGGACCAGGACGAGGACGACCTCGGAGTCCAGCGTGATGTTCGGACCGGGCAGTACGGCGTACAGGATGCTGACGGCGACGAGCAGGACCGGCGCCGGCAGGCCGACCCTCCGCGCGACCAGGGCCGCAAGAATGATCATTCCCGCGCCCAGCAGCCCGTAGGCGACGTCGACCAGCACTGTCCACTCCACCCTCCGGCGTCCGCCGTGTGCGTCGCCTACCTGGACGTCCGGATGAATTCGTCACGGTCCGTATGAGATCGACGAGTTCGGGATCGGCGTAGGCCCGCTCGCCGGCCGTCCGGCACGGCGCGTGTCCCCGGTTACGAGGCGGACGAGACGGATCGCGGGTCCGTCACGCGGAAGGAATTCCCTTGGAGGCGGGTGGATGACGGCCGGTGGCCCACCAACGCCGACTACGTTTCGCGATCGGCCGCACCGTTCACGAGCCAGAGCTCCACGTCGCAGGCACGCCACAGACTGAAGTGGGGGATCTCCTGGGCGGGATCGGGAAAGTCCGGTCGACGGGAGAGAAGCCGTGCCCGTTGTACGGAGATACCCAGTCTCTGAGCGATGTCCCCGGTCGTCCACAGTTGTCTGTCGCCCATTCCACCACCGTACGGCAGTACACCCGGCTCACTCCCGCGGATGCGCGGCACGGACAGGGCTGGTCGATTCCGATATAGAGGTAAAGGGAATGAATTCTTGTGGAATGCGTCCATCGACACTCCTCGGTCTCGCCAGCGGCCATGGCAGACAAGATCTATGTTGCTTAAAGTGATTGGACTTTCTACTGTTAGTAATAACTGGCCTGTCTGCTGTCGGATGAGGCGCAGGTCGGGAAGATCTGTTTTTCCGGCCGTGTATCGGGCGGAGCTCGCACCATTCCCGACCTCCGACGATCGGGAGGAAGCGCACGGTGGTAGTCGGGAGGTTCCCGCGCGAGGTTGCGATCTTGTTGACGACACTATGTAGGAGAGAGACGACACTCTGTAGGAGAGATGCGTATGGAAGGCACGACCCAGCTCACCGCTGTGGATGTCGAGGAGTTCGGTCGTGCGCTCGACCGGCTCCGCGAGGAGATCCTGGCCGGTCTGGGGGAGGACGACGCCCGCTACATCCGCCGGGTGATCACCGTTCAGCGGAGTCTGGAGGCGGGTGGACGGGCGGTCATGTTCGCCTCCCTGCTGCCCCCGGCGTGGCTGGCGGGCACCGCGATGCTGGCCACTGCCAAGATCCTGGAGAACATGGAGATCGGGCACAACGTTCTGCACGGGCAGTGGGACTGGATGCGCGACCCCGAGATCCACTCCACTGCCTGGGAGTGGGACTCCGCGTCTCCCGCCGAGCAGTGGAAGCATTCCCACAACTATGTGCACCACACCTATACGAACGTTCTCGGCAAGGACCGGGACATTGGCTACAGCGCGCTGCGGGTCCACCCGGAGCAGCCCTGGCATCCCGTCTACCTCGCCCAGCCGCTGTACAACCTGATGCTTGCAATGGTCTTCGAGTGGGGAATAGCGATCTACGACTCCGAACTCGAACGTGCCTGGCGGGGCGAGAAGAGCTGGGCCGAGACCCTGGCTCAGCTGTCGACAGCGCTGCGGAAGGGAGGACGTCAGGTGTTCAAGGACTATGTGGCCTTCCCGCTGCTCGCCGGTCCGGCTTTCCTGCCCGTTCTGTTCGGTAACCTCACCGCCAACACCATCCGCAACCTCTGGGCTCATATGATTATCTTCTGTGGTCACTTCCCGGAAGGGGCCGAGATTTTCACCGAGGAGCAGATCGAGGGGGAGACCCGCGGTGAGTGGTACCTGCGGCAGATGTTGGGCTCGGTCAACATCGAGGGCTCTGCGTTGTTCCATGTCCTGAGCGGGAACCTGAGTTTTCAGATCGAACACCACCTTTTTCCCGATCTACCCAGCAACCGGTATGCCCAGATCGCGCCGGAGGTACGCGCCCTGTGTGCACGTTTCGGTCTTCCCTACAACACCGGACCGTTGCTGCGGCAGACGTCCAGCGTGTGGAAGCGCATTCTGCGACTGGCGCTTCCAGGCCTCGCTCGACGGCCTGTCGAAACCGACAAAAACGAAGAAGTCGGTGCGGTGGAATCGCGGGGGGTGTTCTCCGCGGCCTGATCGGATCTCCATCCCGGCCACTGCCGCACGGGCCGCCGCGACAGCCGGGGCTGTGTGGGCTGTAACCGCGGTCATGACAGGCCGGCGCGGACCTCTTCGTCCATCACAGCGCCCGTCCCGAAAGCCGACCGGAACGTATAGCCGACAACCCGCCACGGTGCCGTCGGCCCGTCCCGTCGAGAGCATGGTTGAGATCCGCGCCCGGGAGCGCTCGAGCTCCTCGAAGCTGAGCCTCCTCGAAGTGGGCATCGCGGACCCGGCCGGCGGGCACGTGGCGCGGATCGGTGGGTGCGGCCGCGCACGGCGGTCCGGGCCGGGCGCCGAGTCGGTAGATTCACGGGCGTGACGAGCCTGGAACGTCTTCTCGACGAGCGGTTGGGTGCGGCCTTCACGGCCGTTGCCGGCGAACAGGTCGATCCCGCCATCCGACGGTCGCAGCGAGCGGACTACCAGGCGGACGCGGCCCTCTCACTGGCCCGCCGTCTTCGTCGCAATCCGCGTGACATCGCCGCCGAGGTGGTCCGGGCCGCCGAACTCGACGACCTGTGCGAGACGGTCGAGGTGGCCGGGCCGGGGTTCATCAACCTGCACCTGGCCGCGTCCGCGCTGGAGCGCCTGCTCGGGGAGGTGTTCGGCGACGAGCGGCTCGGCGTCGCGCCGGTGCCCGAGCCCGAGGTGGTCGTCGTCGACTATTCCGGGCCGAACGCCGCCAAGGAGATGCACGTCGGCCATCTCCGGTCGACGATCATCGGGGACGCGGCGGTGCGGCTGCTGAGCTGGCTGGGCCATCAGGTCGTCCGGCAGAACCACATCGGGGACTGGGGCACGCCGTTCGGCATGCTGGTCGAGCATCTGCTCGACATCGGCGAGTCCGAGGCCGCCCACGAGCTTTCCGTCGGCGATCTCAACGCCTTCTACAGGGCCGCCCGGGTGAAGTTCGACGCGGACGAGGCGTTCAAGGAGCGTTCCCGGCTACGGGTCGTCCGGCTCCAGGCCGGCGACCCGACGACACGCCGGCTCTGGCACGTGCTGGTCGGCGAGTCCAAGAAGTACTTCCTGACCGTCTACTCCCAGCTCGGCGTGCTGCTCACCGAGGCGGACTTCCGGGGGGAGAGCTCCTACAACGACCAGTTGGGCCCGGTCGTCGACGAGCTGACCGAGCTGGGGCTGCTGCGGCTGAGCGACGGCGCCCTGTGTGCCTTCCCGGAAGGGTTCAAGAACCGGGACGATGAGCCCCTGCCGCTCATCGTGCGCAAACGGGACGGCGGTTACGGGTATGCGACCACCGATCTGGCGACGATTCGTCACCGGATCCGTGACCTGCACGCGACCCGGCTGCTCTACGTGGTGGGGCTGCCGCAGTACCAGCACTTCGAGATGATCTACGAGGTGGCTCGGGAGGCCGGTTGGCTGCGCGCGCCCGTGCGGGCCGAGCACATCGGGCACGGGTCGATCCTGGGCGCCGACGGCAAGATGCTGCGGACCCGGGCCGGCGACTCCGTGAAGCTCGTCGCCCTGTTGGAGCAGGCCGTTTCCCGAGCAGCCGACGTCATCGCCGTGAAGAATCCCGGGTTGGACGCTCAGACCCGCGCGCAGGTCGCCCAGGCGATCGGGATCGGTGCCGTGAAGTACGCGGACCTCTCGACCGACCGGTCAAAGGACTACGTCTTCGACCTGGACCGCATGCTGGCTTTCGATGGCAACACCGCACCCTATCTGCAGTACGCCCACGCGAGGATCTGCTCGGTGTTCCGCCGGGCCGGGCTCACGTATCCGGTCGCCGCCGCCGACATCCGGATCGGCGAGCCCGAGGAACGTCACCTCGCCGTTCAGCTGCTCAGCTTCGGCGACGTGGTCGAGGGCATTGTCGACTCGCTCGAGTTCCACCGGCTGGCGGGTTATCTTTTCAGCCTGGCGACCGCTTTCACGAATTTCTACGAGAAATGCCCTATTCTCCGTGCCGAGGAGCCGGTCCGCACCAGCCGGGTCGCCCTGTGCGACCTGACCCGGCGCGCCCTCGCGACCGGCCTGGGCCTGCTCGGTATCACCGCGCCCGAGCGGATGTGACCGGATTTCCCGGCCACAGGTCATGATCCCTGGCTGGTGGCCGCGGCCGCCGGGGCCGACCATGGCCGACCGTGGCCGTGGACCCGGCTCGTCACGGCTGGCCGGCGGCGGCTGTCTGCCGGGCGGGCAGGCGCGGTTCGGGGCGGGCGAAGTAGTCGCCCTGCACGAGGTCGCAGCGCAGATCGGTGAGTGCGGCAAGCTGCTCGGGGGTCTCCACCCCCTTCGCGATGGCGGTCATGCCGAGGGCGTGGGCCAACTGGATGCCGGCGGCGGCGATGGCGTAGGAGGCGGGATCGTCGATCAGCCCGCCGATGAACCGGCGGTCGATTTTCAGACCGTCGAGCGGCAGGCCGCGCAGCCGGGTGAGGGACAGATGGCCGGTGCCGAAGTTGTCAACGTGGATGGCGACGCCGAGGGCGTGCACGGCTTGTAGGGCGGCGGTGACGGTCTCGTCGTTGTCTCTGAGGTCGCTCTCGGTGATTTCGAGGCAGAGATGGTACCGGTGGTCGGCGTTGGTGATCCGCAGGAGCGCCTCGAGGTCGGGTAGGAAACCGGGGTCGGTGAACTGGCGGATGGAGACGTTGACGCTGATGTGCGGCCGGCGTGCCGGCGGCGGGCCCGCCGCCCAGGCAGCGGCCCAGGCAGCCGCGGTGTGGCAGGCGGTGCGCAGAGCCCACCGGTCCAGCGGGACGACTATCCCGGTCTCCTCTGCGAGGGGGAGGAACGCCTCGGGATACAGCAGGCCGCGTTCGGGATGCTGCCAGCGCAGGAGGGCCTCGGCTCCGACGACCTCACCACCGAGGCTGACGACGGACTGGTAGCGCAACTGGAGGCCGTCCGTGTCGAGAGCGTTACGCAGGTCGTTCTCGATGGTGAGCCTGTCCAGGGACGCGTTGCGCATGCTCTCCTCGAAGAGCAGGTAGCGGCCGCGGCCCTGGTGTTTGGCGCCGTACATGGCGATGTCGGCGGCCTGTAGCAGGCCGCTGGGGTCGGGGATGTCCGGCCCGGACAGGGCGACGCCGACGCTGGCGCTGACACTCACCTGGCACCCGTCGAGGATCATGGGTTCGGAGAGGGCGCTCACGACCCGTTCGGCGATGGCGCACAGGGCGGTTTCCGTCAGGATCTTTTCGCAGACGACGGCGAACTCGTCGCCGGAGAGGCGGGCGACGGTGTCCCCGGGCCGGACGGCGCCCCGCAGGCGGGTGGCGACCTCGCACAGCAGCCGGTCGCCGATGTGATGCCCCAGCGAGTCGTTGACACCCTTGAAGCCGTCGAGGTCGACGAACAGGAGCCCGGTTCGGAGCTGCCAGCTCTGCTTCGATCGGCCCCGCTTCGACCTGCCCTGGGCTTGATGATCATTCTCCGGACGGCCCTGCTTCAGGGCCTGGCCGAGCCGCTCGAACAGCGCGGTGCGGTTGGCCAGCCCGGTGAGCTCGTCGTGCAGGGCACGGTGGTTGGCGTCGCGTTCGACCTGGTGCCGGATGGCCGCCGCGCTCAGCACGGTTGCGACCGTCCGCACGAACTCGACCTCGCGATCGGTGAACGAGCCGGAGCTGCCGGAGCTGGAGGCGGAGCCGGACGTGCCGGTGGCGTCTGCCACGGGCACGATCGGCCCTTCCAGACGGTCCGGAAAGGTGCCGGCCGGGCCGGGAGGGCCGGACGCGGCCGGCGGCGCGCCGCGGTAGACCGTGAGGATCGCGGTCGGGTCGTCGGGCCGGCCGATCGGGATCGCCAGACCGGAGCGTCCACCGGAGGGCGCCCCCTGGCCGTCGTCCCGCCGCTGCGCTGGGCCCTGCCCGTTGCGCGTGCCCTGCTGGTCCTGAAAATCCTGCTGGTCCCGGAAACCTAGCTGGTTGTGCGGGCCTGCCCGCCGCGGCGAGTCCTGCCGGTCGGAGGTGGGGAGGCGGTCGAAGGTGGGAAGGCGGTCGGCGTGGACGGGGCCGCAGGTCGCGAGCGCCGACGTGACCAGGATGCCGGGTTCGGGCGGCGTCCCAACGACCGCGGCCAGGCACGGCCCGGCGTGCCCGGGAGGCAGTTCGTGCACGGTGACGGCGTCCGCGCGCAGATGGTCGGCGACCATCTGCGCGGCGGCGCGCCACAGCGGCTGCGGATCGGGGTTGTGCAGGGAGCGCTCTCCCAGCTCCGCCACGATCGCCTGTTCGGCTGAGCGGACCCGCAGTTCCGCCAGTGCCTGCTCGCGCTCGGTGACGTCGGTGGCGACCATCGCCACCGACGTCACGGTGCCGTCCGCGGCGGACAGGGGCACCGCGTGGATGTCGTAACGGCGTCCAGCCGCCTCGATGACACCTGACACGCGCTTGCCGGAGTGCGCAGCCCGGCGGGCCATGCGCCGGATCGTCACGTCCTCGAAGGCCGCCCCCCCGGAGGTCATGTCCTTGGAGGCGTCGGGACCCCTGGGCGTGTCGAAGGAGCCGAGGGCTTCGAGGGCCTCGGACGCCGACGGCCGCGAGGCGCCCGCATGGTCGACGTCCCGCCCGCCTCCGGCGTGCTCGACGCGTCCGATCCGGTCTAGGAGGAACAACGTTACCGGCGCGTTCTCCAGCAGCAGTCGCAGGTGGTGGCGGGCGGTCACCTCCCGGGTGATGTCCTGGAACTGGACGAGATGGTGGGGCCGTGGGTCGGAGCCGTCCCGCAGGAGTGTGGTGATGGCCAGGGCGTGGACCATCGAGCCGTCCGGGCGGACGAACCGGATCACGTCCTGCTGGCCATCGCGACAGCCGACCGCGTGGGGTGACGTGTCGTCCGGTCGTTTCGCCCGCTCGCCCGGGTGGATCAGCGCGTCCCAGGCTGTGTGGAGGAGCTCCGCCTCGCCACGGCCGAGGATCTGGCAGGCGGCCGTGTTCACCCGCCACACCAGATTATCGACTACACCGACGAGCGCCATTCCGATCTGTAGCCGGTCGAACAGATCGAGGCGATCCCCCTCCGGTCCCACCGGTTCCTCACCTACTCACCCGTGTCTGCCTCACCCGTGTCGGTTCTCGACTGCCTCCGCCTGATCGAACGTATCCCGGGAAGAAGCCAGAGTCTTTCTGGTAACAGAAAAGTTAACTGTACTCGCTTGGTGGCCTGATGTGACGAGTGTGACGTGGATGCGATCGTCCGGGTCGTTACGGTGATCATCTATCTGATGCGTGATCGCTGACCGGGCGCGACAGCCCCACCGGCCGGCTGGTCGGCTGGTCGGCCGTCAGCGGGTCTGCGTCGTGCCGAGCACGGGCTGGTCCGGGCAGCCGCTCAGGATTTTGATCATTGCTTCCCGCTCGGCCGCGTCCACCCACAGGCCGTAGCGGGCCTTCACCCCGATCTGCCGGGCCACGTACTGGCAGCGGTATCCCCGGTTCGGAGGCAGCCACTGTGCGGCGTCGTCGTCGCTCTTGTCCTGGTTCGTCGGACCGTTGACGGCAAGCAGGTTCTCCGGATCGTTGGCGAACGCCAGCCGCTTGTCCGGCGACCAGAAGGCAGCCCCGGTCCGCCAGGCGTCCGCCAGCGCCACCACATGGTCGATCTGGACGGCGCTCGCGGACCGTGAACGGTCGAAGCGGACGATCCGGTTGGTGTACGGATCCCTTAGCTCACCGGTCAGCACTGTGCACGAGTTCCGCCGCACGGTCACCAGCGTCAGGTCGCGGTGCAGGATGTCGTTGCGCGTGTCACAGCCGTTGCCGTCGACGTCCGACCAGGCGGCGCCGAACTCGTCCCGCCGGTACGGCGGCGATGTCGTGGCCGGGTGCACCGGGATCGACTGGAGGGTGGCGACGGCGGTTCCGACGGTGACGACCTGGCCGCGTCCGCCGGCCGTCCCGCCGGAGCCCGCGGGCGATCCCGCGCCGTCGAGCGTCCCGCATCCGGTCAGGGCAAGAAACACGCTGAGGCAGAGCGCAACAGCCGCTGACAGGATTCGTGCCCGGCCGTTGGCCGGGACACCTCGCGCCGCGGTGCCGCGGACCACGGTGTCGCGGACCACGGTGTTCCGGATCGGGCCCCCGTCGGCCGTGGCGTCGTGGGCCGCGCTTCCATGGGCAGTGACGCCGGCAGCCGCGGTGCCACCCCGCCCGCGGCGCCGGCCTCGGCTGCCTGGCTCCGCGTGGCCCTGGTCTCCACGGCTTTGATCCGCATGACCTTGATCATGATCTGCCGGCGGTCGGAGACGCGGCACTGACGCGGCGGGGGTCATAACGCCAGTTTCCCGCCGTCCAGCGCCCGTGCCGGTGAGATGGCGCCGGTTGTGGACAGGAGTGTTGTGGACGCACCCGCCGCCGGCCTGGCCACGGGGAGCCGGCCGGATACCGTCAGATCACGGCCGGGGGATGCGGTGCGTTGTTCACCATCGGACGGCCCGAGGCGTCCCAGGCGATCATTCCACCGTCCAGGTTGCGGGCCTGCCAGCCGCCGCGGTGCAGGTAGGCCGTGACCGCGGCCGAACGCTGCCCGGAGCGGCAGATCACCACCACGTCCCGGTCGCGCGGCACCTCTTCGATGCGCTCGAGGAGCTCACCCATGGGGATGTGGACCGCTCCGGCGATATGCCCCGCGTCCCACTCCTCCGCCTCCCGGACGTCGAGGAGCAGCGGCCCGACGTCCGGCGTGACCGTCGCCAGAAGTTGATCTACTGTGACCGAAGGTATCTGATCCGAACCCACGCGGCCATCCTGCCATCCGCCCGGCGTCCCGTGGCGTTGGCTACCGGACAGGCGGCTACCGGACAGGCGGTCATCACGTGATGGCCGCTGGACAGGTGGTCACGGCACAGGTGGCCGCCGGACATTGCGCGGGACATGATCCCGGGGATTTGGGCCTGCCGGCGGCGCGAGAGAGGCATGGTCGCTCCGTCTTTGGTCCCTCGGCCGGCCGGCTGTGGTCACGAGGACGCTTTTTCGCCCGCAGCGACGAGGCCCGTGGTGGGACTGTGATTACCGTGGAATCGCTCGATGTCGAATCATCAGGATGCGGAGCGGACGGGCCGTGGCTCACCTGCCCGTGGTGCGGCGGGATCGTACCGCTGGCACATCTCGTCCCAGGGGACGACGAACCATACGCACGGGTTGCCGTCTGTGACTCGTGCGGACGCCGGGTCATGTTCCTC